>NZ_JBFRVX010000474.1:0-14386 GCF_041475345.1 Vibrio sp. 10N.222.48.A3
CAGTTACATTCAGAAATGAGCGCTTCGTGCTCCGTTGAATAAAAATATACATTTATAATAATATCGCGTCAACACGATTTTATTAATAAATGATAAATTAAGGCGTTTTCTTTGTAAAAACCTAGAATTCCAAAAAGATTAATAATTTTTAAACGTATGGGTGTAAAGAGATTATTGAGGCGTAGTGGTGAACATATATGGAAAGCCAACTAGAGTGATAAGGGAGCTCTAGTTGGCTTTAGTTTATGCTGATAGTGATAGTTTTTCGCTTGCGAACTGCTGTGTATTATTGAGGTCGACACAGGATAGTGGGTGTGGTTTTTTTAAAACGTATCCTTGTAACAAGAGTTTATTTGTTGATTCCAACCTCCTGATAATATTGGCTTGCTCAATTGTTTCGACACCCTCAAATACAATGTCCGAATGGCCGCATAGAACAGAAAGATCGACGAGATGTTTAGCAATAAGCTGGTTCTTTTTGCAGTGGCAAATACTGTTAGCTATAAAGCGGCCAACCTTAACTTGTGAAATTGGTAACTCTAACAATCTCTCATAGGCATTAATACCAGTCCCAAAGTCATCTAATGAGAACTTTAACCCTAAGCTACCCATTGAGTTCATAACAGAGCATAAGTTATCGTTTGACTCTCCATCATATTCCACCAGCTCACAAGTGAGATACCCCTGCGGATATGAACTGCCTTCTAGTGTTGTCTGGATTAGTTTTATTGTGTCTGGGTGTAAGAGTTGCCTTGCTGATAAGTTGAACTGAAGTGGGATTGGTCGCTGTTGAAAGGCGCTCATAGTTTGAGTAAGCATTAAGATAGAAAGCTTTGCTCCGCGCATCGGAGATAGTTCACGGAAAAACTTTTCAACATCGACAACATCAGCGCATCGAGTCAAAACCTCGTATGATTGAATTTCACCTGTAGCAACATTGATGATGGGTTGCACATAAGGCTGAAAGTTTTCGAAATTGGCTGCGACTGCAGAAGCACTTAAAGTCATGAAGTTCCTTTAATTTCAGACTATAAATTTTTTGATGTCCTAACTGCTCTTGCCGCTAACCGTACAAAAAATCGTATAGATGTGTCTTCCGCTTAACTTACAACATTCTGATGATTATTTAAACTAATGATTTTCTATTTTACTGATTTACTATCACCAGTGTAAACTGAACTTTCAATAAAATCGTTTGCAACGATTTCATTATAAATGTAATATTAACAGCAGTTAAGACGATTTTAATTAAAGGTAGACTCCTATGAATCAATTCATTCTCCGCATATACAATGACAGTGTTATTCTTCAACAAGTAACTAAGTTTCAGCGTATCCCACATCAATCAGAAACAACCTACTCTGAACACCAGCTAAAGGGCTTCTCTGATTGGAATAATTCTGGAGATCTGATTAAAGCCACTTTTGGTGAAACGGTTGCTTCAATTCAGTACGAACTTAAATACCATTCTTTCTCTATATCTAACTCTAGCAATATCCAAATGTATCAATTTAGCAAAATTAAAGGAGCTTTGAGACAAGCCGAAATCTGTGACAAAAAACTAGATAAAGTCTTTAGTGATTTGGATGTTAGCCCAAGAAGTATGTCGAATTTAGAACTTATCCTAGCCCTTGCTACGACAGTGAAGGTTGTTGGTGGAACTATTGATATGAGGTGCAGCGGTGGTATAAACCGATCATTTACAATGGAGTCTCCTGATAAGTTAAAAGAGATCCTAATACACTGCGGTATCGAACAGTAATTTCTAATTAGAACAAGCCTGGGTTGTATGGCCCAGGTTATCAAAAGGATAAATACGATGAGAAAGAGTTTCTTTACTGTTAACGGGTTGAAATTTGCTCGAACTGCTCATTTTTTTAATTCAGATTGTGTTGGTTACTTCCGTGAAATCAAAGCTGGCATTCAATTATTTGATGAACAAAGAGAGATCCAAGGGTTAATCTGCAACACTGACAGCGTTTTTTTTGTAACCGCTTTTAAGTTTGTTTCCACCACTCGCTACATGAACGCGGCGACTGATAAATCAAAGAAACTGATTAATACGGTTGACCTCAATCACAAGGAAGAAAGAGAAATCCTAGAGCAAGCTCTCAACTACTTCTATTCTTGAAGAGTTTATGCCGTCATAAAAAATAGCCACTCCTTGAGTGGCTATTTTTTTACTTCACATGAAACCTCAACCCTAAATGTTGACAAATATTATGCCATTGGTTTTTCGGGGAATTTTCGAGCAAGTGTTTTAAACCCTCAAAGTATGTATTAATATCTATATTCATTTTTGATTCTCACATCAATAATTAAAATAAGGAGCGAAGAGATCCTACTCTCTTAGCTCCTTCTCTACTTCTTATGCCGCGTCACGATTAAGCATTTCCGTTAACTCACCGAATAATTCATCTTCAGAAACTTCATTGGTGGTGTCGCCTATTAGTGCAGGTTCAGCTACATATTGCGATACGTGAGTTGATTGTGTCTGCTGTTGATTTGGAGCTTGCGAAACCGTTTCCACTTGCTGCTGTTGAACAGAGTGTTGATTCGCCCCATTTCTCTGATTGTTAGTAGGTTTTTCTTGCGCAGCATTAGTGGATGCTTTGTAACGTTCTACCATAAACGAATTATCTGAATAGTTTTTGGTCGGTAGGTAGTCCGTTTCAAAACCCTTGGGGAAAACATCAGTTGTGAAAATATCACGGATAAAGCGATAATCTTTAGGTTGGCGGGATTCAACTCCTTGATTCATTACCGTGTCAAAAGCACATAGTTCAGAACTAAACGAAGGAAGCCAAACTTTATCATAGCCATATTCACCATTAGTCCTTGGGATGTGGTATCGACTAAAAACGGTTTTCCCTTTTGCTGAACGTGCATTTCTCTTAACGGTGCCACCTGAGCGCTCGTCATCTACCAGTTCGAAGAATGATTTACGCTTCTCAGATCCAAAATTACGACGAACAACCGGTATGACTTCAACCATAAATTGCTCAATAGGTAATGTCGGGTTTTCAGCCATATGTTCGAAGATGAGCTGCAATGCCGTCACAGAACTGTGCGTATCATCATTACGTTCGGCAAATAGATATCGCATTGTTTTAGCAGCATCACATACGCGATTGGCCGTTAGTTGATTTTCCTGTTCAACTTTTTCTGTAGGAGCTGTAATAATGACAGAACCTACATCTACCTCACCCTCCGTTCTATCAACATATCGAATAATCGCTTCAGGACGTTTTCCACCCTCTCCTTCATTTAAAGTCAGTGTCTCTTGGATGAATCGGAAAAGTTCCTTTGTAGAACTGCAAGAGAATGCCATTGCTTTGTTAGTTTCAGCTCGTCGAACAAAAGCCGTATTGTACATGGGCTTATTTGCATTACGCGGATCTAATCGTGATGGCTGTAGCACTACCGTTGAATAACCCATTGAAATGGTTTCATGGATTTTCTCTGGATGATGCTGAACAGCGTTAGACCAATCCGAAATGTAATGATTTCCTGATTTCATACGGCAGTTTTCAAAAATCAATATCCCACCCACAGCAACATGAACTTTTCCTGAAGTTGGATCGGCAATTTGAGCAAGTTCTAAACGTGAGTGACCACTTGCCGTTGCTGTAGATTGTGGAGTGAGGGAAATCTTTACTTCTTGTTTAGTGATTAGATCTTTTCCGATCACAAAGTGCGACTCGTAACTATCCCCCGTTAGATCATAAGAAGAGACACGAACAGCGCGATTTAGACGCGGCGTAAAAGTTCGTTGAGCAGTAGCTGTTTTAAACTTATTTTTGAAATCGTTCATTACCTTACCCTTTTACAATAATTCAGATGTTTGTAGCAGTTACCTGCTGACAACTTAAATATAGGGCATTAATAAAAACGCGTCAAATGATTTCATTAATATAATTCAGCTTTAATTTGGAACCTAATGTCGATATTCACAGTAATCGACCATTTTGTTAGAAAATTCTCGGGGTTTTAACTTTTTTTTAATTTGGAAAAATTATCTCAACCCCTCCAAATTGGAATTGTCGCAATTAATTTTAAACAAATGGAGGTTTTTTATTGCATCCACCAGCAGTGATGCGTGCTGGTGGATTATTTGATAGATAATGTATTCTTCAAATCACTTAAGGCTTCAAAATCTACAGTAAGATGTCTAATCCATGTGGGAAGAGATTGGCCACTTTGAGCGCTAGTTTTACCGATAATATCACCCACACCTCTACGTTTAGCGTCAAATTCAGCAATCAAACTGCCATCGGTGGTTTTTGCAAAATACTTAAGACGCTGAATCTGCTCAGAGTTCAGGTGAGTAGGTGAGTACATCGTCACATGACCATGACCACCCTGCCTTACAATCCTGCCTCTTAATTGGTGTAATTGAGTCAAACCAAACCTTTCTGGATGCCAAACGATCAAGTTCTTCAGTAAGGGTAAATCGATTCCTACTTCTATTACCGTTGTAGCAACTAATATGTCGGCCTCGCCATTAGCAATAGCCCTTAAACTTTCAGCATTTTCTTCAGGCGTTCGTTTAGAGTGGACATAACGAAGCTTGTCGACTCCGAAATATTCAGACAACGATTCATAAAGATTGTCGACACTTTTAAAACCCTCCATCGCATCAGAGTCAGTCGTTAACGGACAAACAATGAGAGTTTGAGTCTTATTTATGATCGCTTGCTTTATCATCTTAAACGTATGCTGCCTGCCCATTTCCTCCATCACAAGTTCACCCGAAAATGATTTTTCGACAAAACAGTTGGTCAAATTATACGTTTTGTAATGAGACATTAAAGTTTGAGCTACAGTCCTGGGGATTGGTGTAGCCGTTAGTGCGATGTAATGTGCGCCCTGCTTTTGGAAGTGGTCACGTTGTGAGATTCCCATTCTTTGCTCTTCATCCACCGCAATAAGATATGGTTTAAATGTTACATCGTCACGAAACAGTAACGCAGACGTACCTATATAGCAGCGACCTATAGTTGAGTCTTCAGCATTTGCCATCAATCGAACATCAGTCGAATGAGTTACCAAACGAAAACTTTCTTGAATGTTATTAAACCAGGAGGTCATTACCTTATGGGTTTGGAATGCTAGATGTTCTGTCGGTGACAATAAAACACAATCTCGACCTGACGTAATTACGTGATAAATAACTAACGCAATAACAGCAGTCTTACCAAATCCTACATCACCGTAAATTAACGATTTCGTTGTCAAATCTCTTTGATAACTTGCCAAAATATTAAGGGCTATTTTTATTTGCTCTTTAGTTGGTTGGAAGTGAAGGCTTTTTACGCCATCAGCAAAATGTTCCAAACACACTGAAACCGGTTCGATTGCGTATTGAGAATCGTCGCCTTTATAGTTTTGAACAATAGTCGAAGTGGCAAGAACTTCCAAAGCTTGCTTTGCGCGCACACATGAGTGATCGAGGCCGATATGTGTATCAATGATAAGCTTCTGTGGATTATCGTATTTCGGTTCAATATTTAACTTACGAATTAAAGATTTGTATTCTTCTAAGTTTGAAACCCTTAAATGAGCAAAGAGCTTACTAACCGCCGCTTTTCCTATTTTTTTATTTTGGATAGCGTCAATGACCAACTTAGGGATGTGTGTTGATTTAATGCCTGAATATGCTCCGTATTCACGCCACATGCCATTCTTAGGTATGGGGTTAATTCTTACGTCTTTTAACTGATATACGTCGCCATATAGCGTTAGAACGCCGTTAAGAGAGATGACATTTCTGACCTTGGCGCTCATTAGGATTGAGTTTTGTAAGTTTTTAAGATCTGAAAATGTAGCAACTGCAAGCTTGGTTTTTTTCTGAGAGTAAGCTAGGTACAAGTCGGCTGTTAGATAACATACCTTTTCATTTGATGTTGGTCTAATAATTACACCATGATTTTTTTCAGCAATCATTTCCACATACACCCGCGTTTCAAGACGGTGTGAGAAAATATCTCTCCTTTCAACTATCTGCGGCAATGGATCGTGAATTTTAATCGGCGACTGCAAGAGCAATTCCGCTAAGACTTCCTGTGATTCATTCAATTCATCATCTTGCGATAGGGGAACTGAATAATCAGATGTGTCATCGTTAGTAGACTTGCTATCTAGCAAGTTTCGCAACTTATCCCTAAGCATTAACAAAAACCTTTTCGTTATAATCTCGAATTAAAATAATCAACCAATTAAAGAACAAATGCAAGCCCAACCCCCTGCTAGTGAAGACTAAAAGCAGTAATTTTTCATACTTGAAAGTTTGTTAGTCAATTCAATTTACAATGATAATAGAAATGCTAATTTTTATTTATAACAAAATCACATTGACATGATTTTGTTATAGTTGTATTATTTAATCTCTTACTAACCACAGGGGATAAGCATGACTCTTTCTCAATCTCTAACCGCTATAGCTGTCGCGTTCATAACCGTTTTTACACCGCTATTTTTGAATAAAAACCGTTCTGAATCAGCTGACGAAAAGTTAAGTAAACTAAAAATCACTCTTGATATAGCTAAAGACTGCCTAACGCTTCTAGAGATCGAAAAAGAGCATGTAGAACTTCATCGTATTCATAACCCTACAGCAGAGGGAAGCAAGTTAAAGGTGCGAAATGACGTTCACCTAGTCTACGGTCGTAAACCAAGCAAACGCTGCACACCCTCTCGATTAGAAACTGTAATTCAATCGCTTGAGAAACAAATTAAAGAGTTGGAGAAATAGCATGAGTCATCAAATTGAAGTGGGGAAAGTATCTCTAAAACTGAACAGTAACTTAGGTGAAGACTTTTACGTTGTGTATCAATTGGCTGGCTGTAACAACCTAATTGATGAGTGTGGGAGATTTTCAAGGTCTTGGAATATTGTTGCGTCTGGTTTGAAGAAAACCATTGCTCCTAAAATTGAACGTTTAGCTGAAATTGCGGAAAGTGGTGGGATTCAGCCGATGAAGGGACGACGCTCAACTGCTAAATCCTACATTAAGGCTATGAAAACGCGATTAAACAAATCGACTGATTACGTAAGTTTTCAAAAAGCAGCACCTATTAGTAAGTTCATGGGACGCGTTAACTTCATTATGCAACGTTCATTTGCAGAAGATAATAAAGACGCTCTAAAAATCGTTTGGTCGCAATTCCTCACAATAGAGGATGTTGCCTCGATGGAATACAAACGCTCATATAAATGCCCAACAGATCAACCTGAAGATTTGATTTACATGATTCTGGATTTAGGTAACCCGAAACATGCGGATTTTTTAATCAGCATTCACAAAGATATACCTCTGGAACTATATGACATTGAACTATCACTAATTGACCAAGCTGATGATATAGACCACGCAATTTTTGAAAGCATTAAACACATCGACAAAACAACAGTTTCAACTCAATAACAAGCCACTGTGCTACCGAATTTTTAAATTTATCGAAAAGAGAAAAAAATGCAAACTAACGCTATTGTAACTAGGCTAAAAGATCTAAATGCTGCATATCGAATGGGTAATCCTTTAGTGAGTGATCACGAATATGACTTGTTACTTGAATCACTTAAAGCTGAAGAACCTACGCACCCGTACTTACTAACCGTAGAGCCTGAAGTACTTCATGGTCAAAAGTACCACCACGAATCTCCAATGTTGAGCACCGACAAGGCTTATCTTGATGAAGATATAAGCAAATGGATTAAGCGTATCAAATCAGCAGCAAAAGATGTTGGTATTGCTATGCCAACAATTAGGGCAACGGCAAAACTAAACGGCGTAGCTTGTCGCTATAAAACCCTACCACTGCTTGCAACTCGTGGAAATGGAAATGTTGGAAACGTAATCACCCATCTTCTTGATCATGGTCTGATTATCAAAGGGGACTCATCAATAGACGGCGTTGGTGAAATAGTAATGCCCCAAGCGTATTTCGATATAAATCTTTCACATATGTCTCACCCATTGAGTGTCGTTATTGGGATTGTTAATGCTAATAGCCTAAGTGCAGAATCTAAGGCAACTCTTTCGAATGGCGGTGTTCATCTAGTTCTATATAAAGATATGAAAAACATTGAATTGCCCCTTAATGAATTTTCGCTGACTCATCAACAAGTAGAAAATACCATTCGTAATGAGTGCATATATCCTATCGACGGGGTTGTATATGAAGTAGTAGATCCTGAAATTAAAGAGTACCTTGGAGCAAGCAGCCATCATAATCACTGGCAAGTGGCAAAAAAACAACGTGGGGAAGGTGTTATTTCTACCGTTGTTGACATTACATATCCAATTGGTCGTAGTGGCGTCTTAACACCACTTATCCATATAAATCCGATTGAAATTGACGGTTCAATGGTTACCAAGATGACAGGCCATTACGTTGGGAAATTACTTGAAAATAAGATCGGTATTGGTGCAAAGGTCAGTGTAATTAAAGCAGGTGAAATTATCCCAAGCCACCAAAGCACGCTTGTAGGTTCAGATGACGCGAAACTTCCTCTTCACTGTCCTCACTGCGGATCTTCGATTGATAAGCGTGATATCAGAGTTGTGTCAAAAGAAAATGGTAAAACGAAACTGGGAACTAAGAAAGAAGCTAACTGGTACTGTTCAAATAATGAATGTGTAGGTAAGGCTCGTTCAAGCATTATGTATCATTTCGAACTCGTACAAGCACAGCAGTTTGGAAGAGCTACCGTGGCGAAACTGGTTGCTGGTGGATTTGATAACATCCAATCAATATATTCGATGACAATATCTGATTACATGTCATGTGGGCTGGGGGAAGGCCAAGCAAATAACATCATGGCTGAACTTAAACGCGTTCAATCAGAACCTATGCCAGATTATCGATTAATCGCTTCATTAGGAATAAGTACACTTGGTGAGCGTTCTGGAAAGCGCATGTTTACCGAATACTCAATCAATGATATTCACAACGTAACTGTTTCACAGCTTAAAAGTATCGAAGGATTTGGCGATAAAACAAGTGTTTCTGTTACTCAAGCTCTAACTCAAAGCAATGCACTACCCTTTTTATTGGATACTTACGCTAACGTGATCGTTCATACAAAAGAAGCAATCGAGGTAAAAGAAGCTATTTCAGCGGCTACAAGTGTAGGTGGGAAAAAAGTTGTTTTCACTGGCACATGTTCTGTACCAAGGCCTGAAATGAAGCGAATGGCAGAGTCAATTGGATGTGAAGTGCAAAAAAGTGTCGTCAAAGGAACGGACTACCTAATTTGCGGGGACAAAGTTGGCCAAAAGAAAATTGAAGCAGCAGAAAAGAAAGGCGTTAAAGTTATCACTGAAGCTGAGTTCCTAACACTCATTGATTAAGTAGCTATGTAGAAGCATCGATAAACCCAAGGTGATTATGTCGCCTTGGGTTTTTTAATTTGGAAGATATGAAGACGCTCACAAATCACGAATCGTCGATGATTTAATGTTTTATTCTTAAATTGAGGATTTGTCATTTCATTTACGAATCGTTAAACTAAGCTCAATATGTTAAGTACACCTTACTACTTGGATGGCAAAAATGGATAATAGTTCTAAATTACATAGCAGATTAGCTACGTGGGTAAAGCAATCCCAAGAAATCAAGCTTGCCAAAGAAACCAAAATTTCTGAAAAGCATGAGATTGATATCTTTACTCCTAAATTCAATAAGGCAGCACTAGCCCTAAACCTTGGCTTAACAAACGAACACATTGATAGTGCCTGCAAAGCTCTGGAAGAAAAAGGCTTTGTCATCCCAAGAAAAACAAATTCGGTTCGCTCTCCCTATGAATTTGATGTGGAAATGTGTCGTATGATTGCCGATGAATTGGGAATCAAAACCATCAAAGAGAGAACCGGTAAGAAAAGTCGAGTTATAGTTGTTCACCAAGGAAAAGGCGGTGTAGGAAAATCAACTAAAGCCGACGTTCTATCATGTGAAGCCCACTTTGACTTTAAAAACCGCCCTCGAACGCTCCTGCTTGATGGTGATACACAAGGTACACTTTCATTAAAATCGAATGAAAAGCTTAAAGCTGTAGATAAAACGATGACCGATATTATGACTGAGAACTTTAAACTCAGTCGCGAGGAACGCCTAAAGCCCGCAAAGCAAGCTGAATTAAAAGCAAAACTTGAATCCCTAATGCTCGATCATAAGCTAAACACCATTAAGATTTTGCCATCTTCATCAATGGATAAATTCTTCACACTGCATTACAGCAAAGAATTTGCCGAAGCATCCGGCATGAATGAAGCGAAAGAGCTAATAATGACCACCTTTAAGGACTGCATTATTGAGCCATTACTTGATTCGTTCGACCAAATTATCGTTGATACCAGCCCCGATACAAACGTCCAGACAATGATGCAATTGTACGCGGCAACGCACGTAATTGTTCCAGTAACAGGCCGCTCGACTGACATCGAAGCATTTAAAGACTTCTTTAAAGTGCTCGAAATGCTAGGCAACACATTACTACCAGATGATTGCGGCATATTTGAAATGCGACCTTTAGTGACTTTGCATCGCGAACAACCTGCCGCTATAGAAACAAACGCCAATAAAGTACTAAAAGCGATGCCTGATCACTTTAAGACACGCATTAAATATTCTACTGCGTATGAAAAAGCAAGTGATTTAGGTGTGTCTTTACACTGCTTAGATACGAGCACCGTAGCGGTTCGTAACGCTCTAAAGTTAACGAAAGAACTATATCAAGAATACCGATTTTGGTTAGGATGGGATGATTAATCATGGATATTTTTAAGGAAATGAAAGATAAGTCAATTCTAGTTCAATCACAAAACGAATCTGACGAAAGCACAGCTGAAAAGAAGCGAAACATGAGACTTGCTTCATTCAAAAATGATAACTGCAATGTACTAAATGCAGCCAAAAAAGTGCTGTCGGAGTTCCAACAAGATTTCGACCTGCTGGAACTGCTTCGTGAAATGGGTGTGGATACGTCCAAACTATCCAGCAGATCTCTCAAAGATGGTACTGAATTAACGTTCAACTTAAATGAAAAAGAGTTTGTTTGCGAATACAAAGAGTTTGTTGGTCGTGAACAGATACTAGCAAATACTACAATTGCTTTAGAAAATGACCGCAAGGGACAGTTAAACAAAGACAATCTCGGCAAGCTTTACAACGCCGTTGTCTTAACTGGCGGTAATGTTCAACCAGGCTTTGCTAACCAACCGAAAGGCGAAGACGGTAAGTTCGAAATTCTTGACTCTCAACGCCGTCGAGAAGTGTGTATTTTAGAAAACTTAACCTACAAAACATTTGTATCTACAACACCGATGACGAACATTGAAGCGAGGAAGTTGAGCAACATACTGCAAAACACGCACAAACCCCTATCTTTCATTCAAAAGGCCGACGCACTATATCAACGCTTCGTAGACAATGCAGACAAATCATTAAATGAAACCAATACGGTCGAAGAAATATTCTCTTCATCTAGATATCTGGTTCAAGCTCGAAGCTATATTTGTATGGGAGAAGAACCACTCGCTTTTTTGGTTGAGTTTCTAGGGAAAGACATCCACAGCCTCTCCAATTCAGAATTTATCGATCTCATCGCAGCTCTTAAGCCCATCTTAGATGAAATAGAAAAGCTAGACGATGTTATGGCGCTCAATAAAAAGCTCAAAAGCAAGAAGCTAGAAGGAACAGTAGAACACACTGATAGTTTAAACGAAATTAAAACCATTCAATCCCATTTTATAAAGAAATGGGAGGTTATCGGCAAGTCCATTAAGTCAACTGTTAGTGAGGCCTTAAACAATGCACCAACAAGCGGCCCCGTTAACAACGTCAAAAACATCGCTAAGGTTCTAAAGTTGAGTGTGATGGATGAATGCCAACAAGCTAATAAAGTTAAATCTCCATCAAGACCAAAGGCTCAGAATTTAAAGCTGGATGGTGACAAGCGAGAAGCTAGTATTCTTCGTTCTGGGTCAAGATCCAAGCCATCGTTAACCATTGTTCTAAATGAACATAGTAATGATGAAATGCTGGACGCTGAAATGTTGATATCATCCGTTCTTACCGATAATAAGCTAAAAGAAATCGTCAAAGATTACATGAGAAAACAGTGAGACTCGGATGGCTAACAGCCTAATAAAAACCAAAGGGCATTAATAAATGCCCTTTTTTATGCCTAAAAAACGTCTACCTCTCTACGCCACGCCACGCCACACCCCTACCCTGCCCTAAATACCTGGTAACAGAATTTCTACATTTACATTGAAACATCTGGCTAATAACCGACAAGCATGGGGTATACTTCATGTTTAAATTACTACGTATAAACCAAGAATTAAGCAACGATATAGCTGACTAAACAAATGCTCAGAAGCAACTATCACACGCCAAAGGATTTAACATGTTCCAATCAATCAAATCGAGACTTTTCGCAATAGCTCTATTACCAGTCATCATTTTATCTACTTCTATTCTTGCCATGGTTAAGTACAAAACCGACACAAGCACGGCAATACAAGAAGATCTAACACGAACTCAAATGATGAACATTAAGCGCAATGAACTGGCCAACTACGTTGAACAGGCAGAAACAGCAATATACGCTATGCTCGCGAGAAAAATGGGAAAGGAAGAAATCATCCAAATAATTAAGTACATGAAGTTTGGCCAAAATGGGTATCTATTTGGTTACTCTAGCCAAGGGATCAGGAATTTTTCTGGCTCCTCTGACGAAGGGGTTGGTGAAAACTTCAATTCAGCTAAAGACACTAACGGTAACTTATTCATTAAGCAGCTAATAGTGAATGCTAAACGTAAAGAGTTTACTGAATATTTCTTCCCGAAGCCTGGGACAAATATACCACTACCAAAATTAAGCTATTCAACCTACATCTCTGAATTAGACCTCGTTATTGGCACTGGAGTTTACTACGATGTAATTGAAGAAAACATTCAGGTTTTGAGCGAAATCTCAGCTGAAAATGCAAAAGATATATTTTTTACTCTTACACTCGAAACTATTATTTCCTTAATGCTATTGACCTTCATCATCGTCTATACATCCAAAAGCATCCTTAACCCCCTAACCGACCTGACATCACGAATTGCAGAGTTTGCGAACGGTGAAGGCGATTTAACACAGCGAGTCGAATCTTCGAAACTGAAAGAACTCAACGCTCTCAGTAAAAACTTCAATGTGTTCATAAAAAAATTAAACGACATTATTCGCTCCGTGAGCAATTCTAGCAATTCCGTAAATTCCCATTCACAATCAATCCAGCAAAAAACGAATAAAGTTGATGGGTTAATTAACCACACTAATGACGACATCTCACAACTCGCGACAGCAATGGAACAAATGTCTACAGCATCAAGTGAAATTAGCCACAACGCAGCTACCGCAGCTCAGAACGCAGACGAAGCACTAAAACATGCAAGTACTACGCTGGCTACTGCAGATAGTGGCATTCAGAGTATTCGATCTTTAGTAACCGAAATTGAAGCAGCAGATAAAGTTGTTAAAGATATGGACAACCATGTTGGGTCGATAACACACGCCCTTGGTGTTATTAGTGAAATTGCAGAGCAAACCAACTTGCTCGCATTAAACGCTGCCATAGAAGCAGCAAGAGCCGGAGAGCAGGGGCGAGGATTTGCTGTTGTGGCAGACGAAGTACGAAACCTTGCAAGTCGAACACAATTAAGCACAAGGGAAATTGCTGATGTCATTGAGCAGTTAAACTCAACATCTTCGCAAGCTGTAAATGCTATGAAAATAAGTGCTTCTATAGGTGTTCAGACCATTGAAAAATCGAATGCCATGCTAAATTCAATTACAGAAATCTCTCAGAGTATTGAGGAAATAAATGCAATAAATACTGTATCTGCAACAGCAACCGAGGAGCAAACTTGTGTACTATCGGAAATAAAAGACCGTATCGATGCAATTTCTAAATCAACACAAGAAACGGCTCATTTATCAAATTCAAACAATGACTCAAGTAATAAGTTAGAGAACGAGGCCAAGATGCTAAAAAAAATGGTAGGAAAGTTTAAAGTACATTAACAGCTAAAGGTACCTGCCCTATCTTCACAGTGAATATTGGGGATTATCAATAACTTAGAAATTGTAGCGGCTTCTGATTTAGAAGCCCTTTTATCAATTATCGGTAATTATTTCACCATCAATTTACGTTATGATAATTTCGGCGAGTCCATTTGGAAGTTAATTTTCTTTGCTTCACCTGTTAACACGTTAACTGAACTTATTCGAATTGAATCTGGGTACACATTCTTCGAAAATCGATTAGAAAGAAACTTCAGTAAAAATATCACCTGTATGAAAAATGACTTCACAGCCGTAGGGTGAACA
>NZ_JBFRVX010000475.1:0-694 GCF_041475345.1 Vibrio sp. 10N.222.48.A3
GAACTTCACACTTCTATCTGATGAAGACCACAGTGTTGCTGAACAGTTTGGTGTTTGGGGCGAGAAGAAATTTATGGGTAAAGTGTACGACGGTCTGCACCGTATTAGCTTTCTAATTGATGAAGAAGGTCAGATTGAACACGTCTTCAACAAGTTCAAAACAAAGACTCACCACGAAGTGGTTCTAGACTACTTCAATCCAGAAGCTTAATGTTGATTTTAGTGAGTTGATTCTCTAAATTCGCACCTAGCGAATCTAAATACACTACTCACTACTAAGCCAAATGCCAAAAGGCCGAATATCATGGATATTCGGCCTTTTTGTACTTATTAAAATTGATAGCGCATTCAAATTGATAGCGCGTTCAATTACGATTGGTGTTCAGGGTCATCATCGAGAGCGTGACTCGGTAGGGCATTCCAAACCGCTTTCACTAGCGTGGCTAGAGGGATCGCAAAGAACACTCCCCAGAACCCCCACAGTCCGCCAAACACCAACACCGCTACAATAATCGCTACTGGGTGTAGGTTCACTGCTTCAGAGAACAGAACAGGAACGAGCACGTTACCATCTAACGCTTGGATAATACCGTAAGCGAGAAGCAACCAATAAAACTGAGGTTCTAAGCCCCACTGGAACAGGCCAACAATCGCGACTGGAACGGTCACAGCCGCCGCGCCGATATAAGGAATC
>NZ_JBFRVX010000476.1:0-881 GCF_041475345.1 Vibrio sp. 10N.222.48.A3
GACCAACTCGATTCTGGTTTGCCATATCAGACACTTGATATTACGACTCAAGCAAAAGAGACGTTTATCAAGCGAGTTAAAGCTTTTCTCCCTCAAGACTTTTCAACGAACTCGGTTCTTCAATTCTGTGGCCCGTCTGGCGCTGATGCTGTGGAAGCCGCGATCAAGCTCGCCAAGCAAACTACAGGTCGCAACACCATGTTTGCTTTTCGTGGTGCTTACCACGGCATGACTAACGGCACTATGGGCATGATGGGTAACCTTGGCACTAAAGAACGTCGTAGTGGCTTAATGTCTGACGTACATTTCATGCCTTTCCCATATAACCTTCGTTGCCCGTTTGGCATTGGTGGTGAAGCGGGTGCTAACGCGAGCATTCGTTACATCGAGCGTATGTTGAATGACGACGAATCTGGCATCATGAAACCTGCCGCGATGATCGTCGAGCCTGTACAAGGTGAGGGTGGTGTGATTCCAGCTCCGGCGTCTTGGCTACAAGGCCTACGTCGCATCTGTGATGAACACGGTATCCTACTGATCTTTGATGAAATTCAGTGTGGTGTGGGTAAAACCGGCCATCGCTTTGCGTTTGAAGAGTCAGGTGTTAGTCCTGATATCTTGTGCTTGTCTAAAGCGATTGGTGGCGGACTGCCTATGTCGCTGCTTGTATTCGACAAGAGC
Source organism: Vibrio sp. 10N.222.48.A3 (assembly GCF_041475345.1). Classification (NCBI taxonomy): domain Bacteria; kingdom Pseudomonadati; phylum Pseudomonadota; class Gammaproteobacteria; order Vibrionales; family Vibrionaceae; genus Vibrio; species Vibrio sp. 10N.222.48.A3. The sequence continues at coordinate 682 of NZ_JBFRVX010000476.1, forward strand.
ATCGATACTTGGAAAGCGGGTGAGCACACCGGTACATTCCGTGGTAACCAGTTGGCAATGGTATCTGGCGCTAAGGCGTTAGAGATCATCGAACGTGATGGTTTGGTTGAGCACGCGAACATCGCAGGCCAATATCTACGTCATGGGCTTGAGAAGATTCAATCGCGTGTGAACTGTATTGCTGAAGTTCGCGGTAAAGG
>NZ_JBFRVX010000477.1:0-1980 GCF_041475345.1 Vibrio sp. 10N.222.48.A3
GATCAACACGAACAACAAAAAGCCCGAGTGACATAATGTCGCTCGGGCTTTCTAGCTTTTAGCCTTAGATATTTCTGATATTCAGAAACTTCAGAAACTTCAGAATAGCTGAACTAGAAACTATGAATTTGATTTAGAGTGCTTGTCTGCAACCCATCCAGCCGTTAATGCCTTACCTTTACGCAGTCTGCGCACCCACATTCTGCTTGGGTGAATCGCTTCAAGCACATCGACAGGTAAGGGAAGCGGTTCGCCACAAATTTGCGATGCTAACACTTCAGCTAATAATGGCGCAGAGCTCAAGCCACGTGAGCCTAGCCCGATAAAGCAGTATAGGTTAGGGAAGCTTGCTACCGTTTGAACATCATCAACAGAGTGACGTTGCGGGTTGAAGTTGTGCAGGTCTTGGTACTGTTCTTTGATTGATTCAAAATCGCCAACGTTTCCGACAAACGGAAGGTGGTCACGGCTTACGCTGCGGATGCCTTGGCGCGCTAGGTTGCCACTGGTGTCGACATCTTTTGTCCACTTTTGGTCTGGCAGCGACCCATGTAGGCGATCGCCATTGTGCTGCTGAACCTCAATATCAAATTCTTGGTCTATATTGGTTTTGTCATAGTTGGCACCAATACAGTGATGAGCATTGTTTGGATTCTGCGGCGTAAGATAGCCATCAAAGCACAACACGGTTTTTAGCTGGCTGAGACTTTCCGTGGTCGGAATATGGCTCACTTGGCCTTTAACTGGAGTTAGAGGTACAGGCTGAGTCTGCTCAAACTGAGTGAACTTGTGTCCGTTCGCGACAACTACTTGGTCGTGCTTGGTTTGAATCTCACCTTGTGGTGTCTCAATGGTGAGTTGCCATTGTTGTTCAACTTCGAGCCACTCAAGTTGAGTCACTTGATGTTGATAGTGCGCGCTCACTTGGTTGGTCTCTTCTAACCTGCCAATCAAACCTTGAGTCAGTTGGAGAGGGCTTAACCAACCTCCCAGTGGAAAGTAGACACTCTCTTTATCGACTGGTAAGCCAATCTTTTCGTTGGCTTGCTCTGGCGTTAAACGCTGAATCAGATCTGTGTGGAAATTGCCTTCTAACATGCGATTGAGCTTTTTAGTGGAGCCTTCATCCCACATCAAAATGTTCACGCCACACCAATTGTGATCGAAGTTTACTGATTGTGCTGCTTGATTAATAAATTGGCGGGCAAACAATAAGCCCGGACCAAATATTCTTGAAACATTAGATGTCGCTTCGCTGAGTAGCGGATAAATGGCGCCTTGGTTGTTACCTGAGGCATTGCCCGCAGCTTGTGGGTGTTCACAATAAAGGGTGATGTTTTTACCACGTCGGCTTAGCGTTTTGGCTAATGCAGCACTGGCGACACCACCACCGATAATGGCTATATCTTGTGAATTACTGTGTTGAGCTAGGCCATACCAAGGTTTGATGTTGGTGTGAGCGCGCTTTTCGCCAAGTCGGCCTGCAATCATTTCTCGCTTAGTACCAAAGCCTTTAACCTTTTTCATTTCAAAGCCGGCTTCAATCAGCCCACGGCGAACGAAGCCTGCTGCGGTGAAGGTGGCGCAGCTGCAATCTTGCTTTGCCAGTTTGGCCATGCCGTTGAATAGGTTTTGATTCCACATTTCAGGGTTTTTGCTTGGAGCAAAGCCATCTAAGAACCACGCATCGACTAAACCTTTGCGAGGGGTCGGCACGTTTGGCATACAATCCTTAATATCACCAAACCACAAATCAAGCGTGATAGCACCATCGCCTAACACAATGCGGTGACATTCGGGCAGGGCAATCGGGTAGTGTTCTTGGAGTTGTGTCGCATACTCCGCTAATTCTGGCCACGATTGGTGCGCTTTGATTAGATCATCTTTATTTAAAGGATATTTTTCAAAACTGATGAAATGTAACTCTTTGGTCGTAGCTTGTGGGTTATCTTTAAGAAAAGCATCGAACCATTGCCAGAC
>NZ_JBFRVX010000478.1:0-2682 GCF_041475345.1 Vibrio sp. 10N.222.48.A3
GTAACCGACTGCGTGTTTCTGCGACCGGTAAACTTCACCTATGTCTGTTTGGCGACCACGGTGTTGAACTGAGAGATCTGATTCAAGAAGATCAACAAGAGCAAGAGCTCATTGATCGAATTCAGGCTCAGCTTCAAACCAAGTCCGTTAGTCACTTCTTACATGATGGCAACAGCGGCATGACTCCAAATTTGGCGTCAATCGGCGGTTAACCCGCTATATACTCTAAAGCATTTTATCGCTCAGCTTCTTTAAGCTGGGCGAATCAGTCTAATGAAAAATTTATATAGGTGAACAAATGGGTCACGCAGAAAGCAAATTTCAAGCAGCGAACATTGCAGTACTAACGGTTTCAGATACTCGTACAGAAGAAAATGACACGTCAGGTGGTTACCTAGCTGAGCATGCTAAGAAAGCTGGTCACAACGTGGTTGATAAGCAAATTGTTATCGATGACATGTACAAGATCCGTGCGATCGTATCTCAGTGGATTGCTGATGACAGCGTCCAAGCGATCATGATCACTGGTGGTACGGGTTTTACTTCTCGTGATAGCACCCCAGAAGCACTTAAGCCACTGTTCGACAAAGAAGTAGAAGGCTTTGGTGAGCTATTCCGCCAAGTGTCTTACGAAGAGATTGGTACTTCGACGATTCAATCGCGTGCAATCGCGGGTTTTGCTAACCACACGGTTATCTTTGCGATGCCAGGTTCTACAGGTGCGTGCCGTACAGGTTGGACTAAGATCATCAAGCAACAGATGGATGCTAGCCACCGTCCTTGTAACTTCATGCCACATCTTTCTGTATAAGGTGGTTTGAGCATGAGCCAATTTACCCACATTAACGCGTCTGGCGAAGCGAACATGGTCGATGTATCGGCTAAAGCGGAAACTGTACGCGAAGCGAGAGCGGAAGCTTTCGTTCAAATGTCAGCTGAAACGCTAGAACTGATTGTTTCTGGTAGCCACCATAAGGGTGATGTTTTTGCGACGGCACGTATTGCTGGCATCCAAGCGGCTAAGAAAACGTGGGACTTGATTCCACTGTGTCACCCTCTACTACTAACTAAAGTCGAAGTGCAGCTAGAAGCTATCGAGTCTGAAAACAAGGTTCGCATTGAATCTGTTTGTAAACTTGCGGGTAAGACGGGCGTTGAGATGGAAGCGCTTACGGCTGCTTCTGTTGCTGCGCTAACGATTTACGATATGTGTAAAGCCGTTCAAAAAGACATTGTTATCGAAAATGTACGCCTGTTAGAGAAGACGGGTGGTAAATCTGGTCACTTCAAGGTGGAATCATGATTACTGTACTGTTCTTTGCTCAAACTCGTGAACTTGTCGGTGTCGATAGCCTAGAAGTCGATGCACAATTCAATACTATTGAAGCGATTCGCAGCCACCTTGTAACACAAGAAGGCAAATGGGATATCGCATTGGAGGAGGGCAAACTTCTGGCTGCGCTTAACCAATCAATCGTACCTTTGACAACTGAAGTGAAAGACGGCGATGAAGTGGCTTTCTTCCCACCGGTTACTGGAGGTTAGCCATGAACGACTCTCGAGTTATTGATCCAAGAGTACTAGTTACGGCAGAAGATTTTTCTGTGGGTGACGAATACGATTATCTAGCTCAAGGCACAGCTGCAGGAGCGGTAGTGACGTTTGTTGGTAAAGTTCGCGACATGAACCTTGGCGACAACGTGATTGGTTTGTCTCTAGAGCACTATCCGGGTATGACAGAGAAGTCGCTGAGCGAGATCTGTGATCAAGCTGAAGCGCGCTGGCCTATTCAGAAGATGCGAGTGATTCACCGTGTTGGTGACCTAGATATCGGTGACCAGATTGTTTACGTTGGTGTATCCAGTGCGCACCGAGGGGCTGCCTTCGAAGCGTGCGAGTTTGTTATGGACTTCCTCAAAACCAAAGCGCCGTTTTGGAAAAAAGAACGTACCACTGAAACAACTCGCTGGGTTGATTCTCGCGATTCTGATACCAAAGCTGCAGAGCGCTGGAAAAAGTAAATTATCCCACATAATGTTTCGTCCTTAACGTGATAACGCATTTCAGGTTAGGACTTAGGTAATAAAGCCGACGTTGAACGTCGGTTTTTTTGTGCGTGCAACAAAGTCATTTATAAAAAATAGGGTGTTTATTAAATGATTAATCATTCGAGTTGCATATAAATTCTTTGGCTTATTTTTTCTGTACTGGTGCAGCTCTGCATCTGTTTTGGTGCAGTGCATTATGCTGTTTTGTATAAAGTGATAATCCTCACAAATAGTACAGTCTATTTAGGGGATATGTGATGTGCACTTAGATTTAATGTGGCATTAATGTTAACTTATCAAAGGTGTTCTAGCATAAGATGCTAAAAAAAAGTATCAACACAGATACATCAACACTAAAGGCTGTTATTTAATAAATCCCTATGTGTAACTCACTATTCATTAGGATTTTATTAGATATTTACACTGATACCTTGAGTATTTCGGAGAATTATCCGATTTTTTGCGACTTGTTTATGGCAAATTACTTCAATGGTTGATAGTGTGTGCCTCAATCTTTGTAAGGTTTTAGATTTTTATGCTTATATTTTAAGCTAAATAAATCTAAATCACTGCCGTTCAGTGAACTTAGCAAAGAAGTCATGGATGCAATACGAAAAACTTGGAGTTTATTAAA
>NZ_JBFRVX010000479.1:0-5800 GCF_041475345.1 Vibrio sp. 10N.222.48.A3
GGTTATTACCATCATTAGGCTAATAAACCCATCGAGAGCAAAAATACTTGATTGATGTCTCATTAACGATATATTGCTGTCATGAATTTTCATAATTAATCGATCGGAATCACATTTTTATTAAGGTCGGTTATTTAGAGTCCACGGTAAAGGATTTACCGTGGAGTTTTTATGAAAGAAGTACAATTTAGAACGATAGACAAACTGTTTATTAAAATGTCTATTAACGACAAGTTTTGGGTCATTTTCTTGATCTTTTTCGCCGCTGTAGCAAGCCTCGCTGGCTTCAACTATGTCAACAAGCTAGAACAAATTGACGCAAGTGCAAAACAGCAGGTTGAGTTTCAATTGCAAGGCATTTTATCAGCGTCAGATTCCCCAGCTTCGGTTCGTTCTGTTAGCCAACAAACACGCCTTCAAGAAACCACTATTTCAAACACGGGTTCGGTGACTGCTACGGCACTGGCACAAGATGGCAACTACTACTCTCTTACCGTTTCAACTACTGATACACAGAACCAAAAGCAGCAAGCTCTGTACACATTATTACTCAGTCTTTTATGGTGTTTGCCTTTTGGTCTTTTCTGTTACTGGGTTGCAACCTTCCTAGGAGGCGCACTTTGGGTTCTTTACTCAACCACTCAAAAGATTGGTGATGGTGATTTAACATCTCGCCTTGGCTTCCATCCAGGCCGAGATGAGTTTGGTACGATTGGTTGCGCCCTTGACCGTTCAATGGATACGCTAAGTGAACTAGTCAATAACGTAAACCAAAACGCAGCGACACTGAGTGAAACGTCAGCTTCTTTCGAAAAAGAGATGAAGCGTAGTGAAACACAGATTATGAGCCAGAATTCATCTCTAGACTCTGTTGCAACGGCAATGGATCAGATGACGGCATCAGCGAATGAAGTATCTAATATCTCTGCGCGCTCTACAGAGCAAGCGGAGCAAGATGCTCAACAAATCAATGATAGCCATGCTATGGTTCAGCAAGCAATCTCAGAGATAACCACCCTTTCTTCTTTGATTGAGCAAACCTCGTCTTCTGTTACGAGCTTGAATGTAAATACAAGCCAAATCAACGAAGTCATCACCACGATCAACGCAATTTCTGAGCAAACCAACTTACTTGCGCTAAATGCCGCGATTGAAGCAGCTCGTGCGGGTGAACAAGGTCGTGGTTTCGCCGTTGTTGCTGATGAAGTAAGAACGCTTGCTAGCAGAACTCAATCCGCTACAGTTGAGATCCAAACGATGATTGAACGCTTACAGCAAGAGAGTCAAAATATTGCTAAGATCACGGTGCAAACGGTTGATCAAGCGCAAACCAGTAGCCAACTCATTTCACATATCGGTGATGACGTAAACTCGATTGCAGATTCCGCACAAGCGCTAATGGACATGAGTCTACAAATAGCAACGTCAGCTGATGAACAAAGCAACGTAGCGAATACCATCGCTGCTGAGCTTAATGATATACGAGGCCAATCAGACGTAATCAAAGATGTCGCTCAAAACTCTTCAAAGGGCGTATCTAAGCTGACTGAAGCATCGGTTTCTCTGTCTCAAACTTTGGCAAGATACCGCACTTAGCACTTAGCTATCAGCTATTTGCACTTAATGTTTGATGCTTAATGCTTAATGCTTAATGCTTAATGCTCAGAATTAAGAACAAACCTAAGAAGGACTCATATAGAGTCCTTCTTTTATTGGTGTCGATTAATAACCATGGCAAATCCATACTCCTCAGTTATTAACATGAAGTAAGTCGCAAAGGAGGGATTAAGAGGAGCCAAAACTGTCTAATAATCGAGCTTAGGGGTAATCTATTTGAACGGGTCTTATTTTCGCTTACCCTTTTGCTGCAGGTGACACATAATGAATAAAACAGATGCACCATACACCGACGACATCACATGCCCTTTATGCCAACATGACGAATATCTACTTTCAGAAAGTGGAGAGAAGTTCACTTGTGCTGCATGTGGTTTCCACACAACACAATTAAGCAAAGTAGTCAGCCTTCAATTAGGCTCTACCCCACCAAAGCTCCAGAGTGCGGTATACCACCACTTGAGCAGCGCTTGCCATTAATCCAAATCGATATTTCTTCCAAACTGTAAATATCCTGAGCCGCTAGCTCTGCTATGTCGGCTTCGGTATTATCACTCAATGAACCTTCAAACGTTGGTCGCAATCTAAAAGATTGAATACCCGCACGAACCCCTGCTTCAATGCCTTTCACCGTGTCATCAACATAAATACATTCGTTTGGTAAAAAGCCCATATTCATTGCGGTATACATGATCAGGTCGGGCTCAGGTTTCCAGCTATTGGCATCAAAAGCTGAAAATACTTTGCCTTTGAAGTCGTCGAGCATTCCTGTCATAGCCAATGAGGATTCAACTCGAGATTTAGGCGCATTGGAAGCGATACAAAACTCAATGTCTTGTTGCTTGAGGAATTCAATAAGCTCAATAGCACCATCCATCGGTTTTAAATGGCGTTGGAACAAGGCTTCTAATTCAGTGCGATAAATCGGCTCGAGTGTATCGATGGAGATAGATAGCCCTAAACGTGCTTGCGTATCCATTAAGATGTCAGCTAGCTTCCCACCTTGAAAGTGCACATAGCAGTCATTAACGCTTAACTTAGCCCCAAAGCCAGAAAACACATTCACTAAGGCTTGGCAACACAGCTTCTCGCTATCGATGAGTGTTCCATCACAATCGAAAATTACACATTTAGTTTGTTCTAACCGCATAGCTCTCTCACTCGCATTGAATTCAAGTTTTATCCTATAGTGTTCTTTCAATACGCGTGATGATTAAGGTAACACTTTACCTATCGCCCCTTATTTCTCTACGCGAAATATGCAGTGGATCACTTTATGCCTAACCATAAGCAACAGTACTCATTAAATTAATATACTTTGAGCGTCACCAATCACGACTTTATTTGCCAATAAACCGTTAATTCACGGCCAATTCTTCAATAACAATAGGTTTATCCGTTAATTCAATGCGACATTCCGCGGTGATGGTATCTGGATACGAATCACGAATAGCAACAAACTCGGGTAAGTGGCTCAGTAGTAACTGAGTAAGCTCAGGGTCGAACTGACAGCCGCATTCTCTCTCGAACAAATCGATAACCATCTCTAATGGCCACGGCTCTTTGTAACAACGGGCACTGAGTAGTGCATCAAACACATCCGCGACGGCCGTAATACGGGCAAACAAGTGAATTTCGTCACCCACTTTGCCATTAGGATATCCAGCCCCATCCCAACGTTCATGATGCTCGTTGGCAATGATAGCAGCCAGATTGGTAATATCACCGGCTCCACTCTTCAATAAGTTATAGCCTGCCGTTGTGTGAAGCTTCATCACTTCCCACTCTTGCTCGGTCAATTTACCTGGTTTATCCAAGATTGATTCTGGGACTGAAATTTTACCCACATCATGCATCGGACTAATGATCTCTATCATCTCGACCTCGCGATGGCTCAAGCCACGATACTTAGCAAGCAACGCAGACAACTTGGCGACACGCTTAACGTGATTTCCGGTTTCGCCAGAGCGAGTTTCAATCGCCTCTCCGAGAACATGAATCATATCTTTTTGAATATTCAGTGTTTGCTTCTGAAGTTTTAAGATTCGTTTGCTCTTTTTAGCCAGTTCTTTCTTTTGGCGTAGAGTGACAAATTGCATCAAAATAATCAGGCTCAAACCTGCAATGACCATCGACAAACCCAATAGCAACTGAAAGTTTTTACGAATAAAGGATGAAGGCTCATTAATGAATACAGCCTCATCAGGTAGCGCACTCTCACGGATACCGAACTTTTTCATCGCTGGATAATTGAAAACAAAACGTTTGTTATCACCTGGCGTTAAAGGTTCGCTGAAACCAAGAGGTAGGTACTTATCGAGCGCCTTAACCGTCTCTTCCCCCATGCTTTGAGAGTGATTCACATAGCCACCAAGTACATCTCCCGAAATATAGAACTGCCACAAAGCAAACACTGGAGCAGCACTTGCTTTAGACAAAGTATCCGAAACCTCTTGATAAGTATGATACACGCCTCGATTCAATTCGGTATTGTAATGACTGAGCAAAACCGCGTCATCAGCGGAGATACCTTCCAAAAACTGACGGGTACGCACTAACGATAGATCGCGTATTTCAACCAATGTGATATTAGGGAACTCAGTCATCACGCGATTCATCTCTTTGCGAATCAACTCAGAAGTGACACTGTAATCATTGATGAAATACAGTATTTTTAGGTTAGGTCTTAACTTCGAAATTAGATCAATATTGACGTCTATCTGATCGTTCTCATAAAGCACGGTTGCTCTATCAGACACCGAATACATGTCGGTACTGAAATCGTTAATACCGGCAGCAACGACAGGTGTGGAGCGATCGATCAAACTAGGCAGAGATTCAAGGAAGTTAGCCGCGTTGTCGTCAGTCGCGATTACACCATCAAACTTATAATCTGCATATTTGGTACGTAAGTAGTTCGCGATAGAATCGTAGTACTCAGGGCTATGGACGCGCTTTGAATCCAAATACTCGATTGAGAGTTTAACTTCGGCTTGAGATTGGCTGAACGCACTGTCTATCCCTTTTTGGAAGTCAGCGGTCCACTGATAAGAAGGTTCGTATGAGTGTAAAACTAGGATGCGTTTGATATCCCAGTCATTAGCAAAACTGAGTGAAGAATAAGCGCTAACACACAATACAGCGATTGAGAACAATAGCTTGTACATACAATACCCTTTAAATAAGACGGGGTATTTTACTTAGATTAACGCTTTCTCAAAGAACCTTTAGTTCTCGACCCACACTTTATCGCGAGAAGCATGATCTTGTGCCCAAAAATCAAGGATCTGCTTAGCAAAAGCGTTGATACTTTGACCACCTCCAACCACAACATCTGAGATTAGCAGAGAATCCTCCGCTTCTGTAACGATAGCGCTCGCTGCTACATCACCATTTTGAGTCCCTATGTATAAGACATGTTCGTCAGATAACATAATCTGACTCAAAAACTCTAACATGTGCGCCCTTTCGGTTTCATCTTGGTAAGCGCTGGCTTGGTTAAGTGAAAAAAGTACGGTCAGTTTATGGAAGTCGACTTTATGCAGTTCATCAATTTGGGAAGGTGTTTGATCTTGGGTGAGGAGTTGGTATGTCTTGGACGGGAGTTTGCTTTGATAAAGTTCTCGGCCTAGCAGGCTCTCTTTTGCGGGGTAGGCAATATCGAGTTGACTAAACAGCCATTGGTTTTTCTTCTGTACAATTTCAGGTATTTCGTTATTCATTCTTTTAGTACCTACGGTTAGTATCCCCAAATGTCACAGCTATTTGGAAGACATATATTCGACTGAGGTGCCGAGCTACAAGCACAGAGCATACAGAGCATGACCAAGGCCAACAAGTACTTTAAATGCTTCATATTTTCCATTATCCAACAACATCCTTTAAGAACTTAACGAAAAGCTCTACACTCGTATTCAAGCTTTCAATATCCTTATAGTAAACAGAACTCTATAAATAAAAAGGACTTCTTATGAAAAAAGCCTTAATAGCAGCGGGTATCATCACAATGTTGGCTGGCTGTTCGGACAACGAGGTTGGCGACGTCTCTCTTGGATTCTTCACAATGAAGGATATCAAAATGTCTTCTTTAGATGATGATAAAATCGCAGGTGTGACTTGTCATATCGCTTCAATCGAAGCAAACCTTAGCCTTTCCGATCCAAGCGATAGCTCTATCTCTTGT
>NZ_JBFRVX010000480.1:0-214 GCF_041475345.1 Vibrio sp. 10N.222.48.A3
GTCAGTTGGGTTTCACCCGCTTTCACCGTGTAAGAGCCATCTGCGTTCGCCGTCACAACCTGACCTGCCGAGTCTTTCACCACGATGCTCGTGATGTCCTCTGCCGTCGCTGTGCCGTAAAGCGTGTCAATATCAACCGTCACATCCACCGCTGCCGCTTTGGTCAACGTCACGTCAAAGCTCGCCGTTGAGCCTTCGTTGATGCTCTTGCTGT
>NZ_JBFRVX010000481.1:0-3273 GCF_041475345.1 Vibrio sp. 10N.222.48.A3
CCTGACGCTGACGTTATTTACCAACAAAAAATCCGAGCGACTGCATCGCACTACGGCCATTAACGCCTTTCGCTCTGGCGGGATTGATTTACAAACCGTCTCGATGCTGCAAAGCCAAGCGCTCATGACGACCTTACCGTTCATGATGACCGATGGGTTTTGGGCCGATTGCGACCGTGCTGGACGCATTCAAACCGTAAAAACCGGCAATGTGGCCAACCTCTTGCCTCTTGTGATGGACGTAAAGAATTTCAGTGGCGGCATGATGCTTCCCACCATGCGCCAACAAGCCTTTTGGTTTAATCCGTTTAATTGTGGCTCAGATAACTACAACATCGCCCTGACCGGAGGCTCCGGGGCAGGAAAATCCTTCTTTGTGCAAAAGCTCGCCGAAACCCTCTTTGCCATGAACGGTAAAATCTGGGCGTTAGATAAAGGAAAGAGCTTTAAAAAGCTCACCTTGATGCTTGGCGGCCGCTACATGACGGCTGAGAAGATTTACCTCAATCCATTCACTCACCTGGAACGCATTGCCATGGGGGATGACTATACCGATGAAAAAGGCGAACAGGTCAACCCTCTCAAGGAAACGCTGCACACCATCACCGGACTCTTTGCGACCATGGCCTGCCCCACACACGAAATGGGAGATTTTGAAAAATCGGTCCTCGGTGATTGCATCATTGCGGCTTGGCAGGCACACAAAAGCGAGACGTTGGTTGACCATGTGCAAGAAGCGCTGTTTGCGGCGGCCGAAAAACAAGGCGGTGATCGCCGCCTTTCTGATATCGCCATGCAACTGAATAAATACCGCTCAGAGGGGATCTACGGTGACACCTTCAATAAACCGTCCATGCTGGATCCCAATGTCCACTTTACCACCATTGAACTCGACGGATTTCCCTCGGACATCATGCGACCGGTGATTTTTGCGCTGATGTCGAGCATCACTCAGCAGATGTACCTTTCAGGCTCCCGTTCAACGCCGAAGATGTGCATCATTGAAGAGGCGTGGTCTCTGATGGCTGGCTCTAATGCACAGGCACAAGAATTCATCAATACCGGTTATCGCACCGCCCGAAAATTTGGGGGTTCGTTTTGCACCGTGACGCAAGGGATTGAGGATTTTTACAGCACACCTGAAGCGCTCGCTGCGTTCAATAACTCCGACATTCACATCACTCTGCGTCAAGGCAGTGGATTGGCGAAATTCATCAAAGACAATCCTTCACACTTTTCACCCTATGAGCAATTTGTCATCAAGAGTTTTGAAAAGTCCTCCATCGCCGGTTACAGCTCTGTCATGCTAAAAACCGGTGATGTAACGACCTTTCATCGCTTGTTTGCCGATCCTTTTACTCGTGCGTGCCTTTCGACAGAGCCGCATGAGTTTGAGTACTGTGAAACCTTGATGAACCAAGGCGTCCCACTCATGGATGCGGTCAATCAAACCGCAGAGCATTTTTACGGACCAGAAATTGAGATCTTCAACACCCTCATCTATGGTAAGGAGGCCAAATGAAATCCATCCGTCACACACGTCTTGTCGGTGCCCTGTTTGCCATAGTGTTGATGATGTTCACGCTGATGGCCGTCAAGCTCAACACCGCCCCTCAAATCGTGGTCTTCGATATCGAACAAACGTTAGCGCAATATCAAGACCAACTCATTGAAGCCAACCTCAGCGATCAGGAGCACAGCGCGCAATTGGCGACCTTTGATACGGAACTCAGGCGGCTCTTGAAAGAATACGCGCAAGCGCACCATCTCGTGATTATCGTGCCAGGCGCGCTCATCAGCGGCGCACCGGATAGAACCACCGAGATCCAACATTACGTTATTGAGGCGCTTAAAAAGGAGTCATGATCTTATGATTGTTCACGGGCATTCATTCATCAAACCAACAGCACTCTCAAAGGTGCTCGGTCTCACTTTACTTGCCATCGCCCCCACCGCTCTTAGTCAACAATTTGGGCGTCAAGGCGAACTTTTCCCTATTGCAGAGGTAGACATGTTGCAATGGATTAACAGCAGATTGACACACTTAGAAGCCACGGGAGAAACCGCAAAGATGCAACAGCAGTTTGTGGAGAACGTAGAAAATAACGTGCGAAGACCCCCTCCCGTTAAAGGGTTGACCGCCACCACCGCGCCCAACACCTTTTACATCGACCCATCATTAAAGCTGGCCACCGATATCAAAGATGCACAAGGTAACCTCCTTTATGCTAAAGGCCTCGTCATCAACCCTTTTGATACCGACACTTGGCCAGTCGACATTCCCAAACAATCATTAGATTACTCGTATGTGATTGTCTTTCTTGATGGTGACGACCCAAGCCAGCGCGCTTGGGCTAAACAATACCGCGCAGATAAGCCGATAAAATGGACCCTCACCAACGGCAGTCCAGAAAACGTCGCCACGGAGTTTGACGCCCGAATTTATTTTGACCAACAAGGTCACTACAGCCGTCAATTTCAACTCTCACACATTCCCGCTCTGATTGAACAAGACGGAGCGCGGTGGAAGATCACAGAGATCGATGTGACGCCGTTCACCACCATAAACAAGAGTGCGACGAACACAAAATAAGGAGAAAGACCTTGAGATCCCATGGGTTATTACTGCTTGGTTTGTTCCTATTTCCTTGGCAAACCCAAGCTCAATCCGCCGCTTGTACGGGGCATTTCTTAAATCCATTGTCTGATATTTGTTGGGACTGCCTATTTCCTATGACACTGGGCAGTGTGCCTCTCATTAGCTCGACATACCCTGACACCGCCAACCCAAGCATGCCGATCTCCTATTGTCCTAAACCCCCGCCCATTTTTATGCAAATTGGCTTAAACATTGGGTATTGGGAGCCGTATTCCTTGGTGGACGTGACGCGAGTCCCTTATTGCATGGTCAACATGGGGATGCAGTTGAGTAATGACAATAGCCAACAAATAGGAGGCTCGCAGCACGACTCAAGCAGCAAAACCAGCGGCAATGCTTTTTATCACGTGCATTGGTACAAATATCCGGTGATTTACTGGCTACAACTGATGCAGTCGGCCGCCTGCATGGCCACGGATAATTTCGATGTGGCCTACCTCACCGAGCTTGACCCGTTTTGGGATGATGATGAGATGTCGTTCATTCTTAACCCCGAAGCCATTTTGTTTGGCCACCCCATCACGCAGCTCTCTTGCATCACCGAAGCCATGGCGACCACCACCGGGCGCGTTTTGCCTTTTGATGCGCTTTTTTGGTGTTTAGGCTCACAAGGC
>NZ_JBFRVX010000482.1:0-3968 GCF_041475345.1 Vibrio sp. 10N.222.48.A3
CCACTATGGAAAAAGTGATATCAGTCCATCACCTTGGCTAAAAAATGACATTAAATTAATCGAAGATACCGCCAAAATTGGTTTTTTCCATTATGGCCCACGTTTGTGGATGGTAGGTGAGGTTGAGCCCCTTAAAGATTTACAAAATGAAAATACTCGAGATTTAATTATCCAACGGGTTATTACTGAATACCCAGAAAAAATCATCCCTAGTGCTACTAAATTTTATCGCTTGAGAGTAAACCCTACCAGACCATCTGAGCCTATGGAGTATGATAGTCCACCAATTGAATTTTCAGGAAAGGGTCGATTAGACTCATCTGACTTATCTATTATGTATGGGTCTCAGGATATTGATGTTTGTATTCATGAATGTAGAGCTTCGGCAGATGACGACATTTATGTAGCTACGCTAAAAACTAAGAAGAACCTCCGGTTATTAGACTTAACACACGTGTTGGTAGAAGATAGAACCGAATTTGAGAATTTAGACTTAGCGATACACATGTTGTTTTTAGCTAAATCGCATTCTTATGAGATATCTCGAGCTATAGTCAAAGCTGCTGAAAAGGTGGGCTATGACGGGGTGATTTATCCTTCTTTTTTCAGTTTAATTCGAACTGGTGGGCACCCATTTGATACTGTTTATGGTTTATCTTTACGTCGACATCATCCAGAAAGACAACAATACGCTGATACTCAAACCATAGAAAACTTAGGCCTTTTTGGTTCTCCATTACAGTCTAATTTTGTTGAAGTGGTTTCTATAAACCGGCTTGTTATTACGCATGTAGCTTACCAAGGACATTTTGGCCCAGTAGAATACTGACTTTTCCTTGATTTGACTCTATCTAACCATATGAAACAAAGGGACAATTATGGAACTGGCGTTATTAGTCTTACAGTGTATGACACTATTGGGAGTTAGCGGTATATTCATGTTTCGAAGGATGTTATTTTCCTATTCTTCAGAAAAAGGGAAAAATCTCGCAACAAAGCAAGATATTGAATATATAACTAGGAAAGTTGAAAGCACCAAAAATGAGTACATATCTGATATTGAGCGATTAAAAGTCGAATTAGCGTTGCTGTCGAGAAAGAATGACATACTTTTAGATGAGAAAATAAGAGTGTTCAAAAAGCTGCAGAGTAGGTTGGTTGGATTTAAGAGGTATTGTGAAGCGTCTCTAGGCTCTTTTGATTCCCGAGGTGAATTTCATCCAACCTTGGAGTTTCTCGATGCTAGTATAGATAGATCAGCGCTACTTCATATAACCGCATTGCATGAAATTGAACAAGAAGATTTCATTTTCCTCTCAGAACGTTCTAAGAAAACACTTTCAGACTTGCGGGATAGTTGTTCAATAATGTGCAGCATGGAGCTGGTAATATGCAATAACCAAGATGATAGGAACCTAGCTGAAAGTGCAATTCCCGTATATGAAAAAGCAATGGATATCATCGATATTTGCCTTCAAAGTTTATTCGAAGAACTTGAATTTCCATTGAGAAACGGATAATTGCATCGGTCTAAACATATATTTGATGCTAGGAATTGGTTCATATTGGGTGTTGGGGTATATAGAGTAAAACGTAAAGTCCTGGAGAGCTAGTAACGTTTTATATATAGCTGTTGTGACTGGTTTTATTTAAATTTGGTAGGTACCCAAGGTTTCGCTGGCATACGGCGTCCGCCACGAAATGGCAACGGATGCTCCTTAGGTGGGTAAAACTTTGGGGAATCAATTCGACCGTGGCGTTCGACGAGCTGACGATGTTCGTCGCGCCAATACGCAAAACTGAGCAATTCTTTCGGATTAAACTCGCGTCGTTCAGGCGTGATCAAGGTGGCACGGTCAAAGTGAACCCTAAATCCATTCTAGCGATGATCTAACGGCAAGTAACCGCGAGCGTGGATGTTTGTGGTTTAGGTAAAGTGACTTAACCGATTTGAACAAGTCTGTTCATGACATTATGTAGATCTGAGGAACACACAGAGTAATCCAATAATCTAACCAACAAACACTAACTTTATTGCGAGCTGCAAGTTGAGTTAAAAAAATTCAGCATGGAAACTTACAGACGAGCTCGTGTGAGAAAACTTAACTGGCTTAGTGGATAACACAAAACAGAATTCAACGTGTGTAGCCAACAAGAAACACGGTGGCGTGTGTAAAATCTGAAAAAGAAACGACAGCAATGCCCACAAGGTTTACACACAGCGCGCTGAATCATGAGTACAAGAAGATGTAAGTCAGACAGAACAAATGTTCTCGTTGATCGGCTTTGTGTAAACGAATCATGTAGATGTTGGCCACACGTATAATGGTTGGGTTAAAAGAGCATTTAGAGAATGCTGGTGAACTCAATATGCTTGAGGCACCAGTTGTTTAAGGGTTTAAGAGGAAACGATGACAAGAATAACTTCGGAAAATAGTGACATTACTATCTGGGGCTTACATGCTCTGTCAATCCCATTTTAAAATGTCCTTATTTGTCCCCAATAGAAATGTCCCCTTGTTAAGTCTTTCGACTGGAAGCTTTGAAGGGGTCGGTGAGGACAGGGTTGATGGCTCGAGGCGCGGTTTGTAGGGCTCTTTGTTGTGCACGGCGCTTGGGGGCTTTCTTACTGCGGGTTCGTTGCTGTTGTTGTTCGAATTCTTCTTGTTGTTGCTGAGCAAATTTTAAAACTTGGCCGAGGCGTTTGTTGTCGACGATTTGGGTTTGTTGAACGTGCTCGAGTTTGTCGAAGGTTTTGAATTCGAGTTTTCGATGCCCGTACTGAATGGCGATTTCTCCATTTGGGTAGTCGAGTACCTTCACGGTTTCGTGCATTAATCGGCTGTTTTCTTCGGTGGGCTCAATGAGATAAATTACTTTATCGTATTGAAATGTCAGTGATTTTGAGAGCTTGCGGCTTTCTTGCCAACTGAAAATATCGTCGAGTTCTTGCTTGGATTCTCGAACCGGACGATGCATGTTTTTCGGGTATTGAGCGGGCTTAGCAAAGCGGTGGTTAAAATCGGCGATGAAGTAGGGAAGCCAGGCGTTGGCTTGCTCGATGGTGTTGATGCCTTGTAAGCGCATCTCTTTAACCAGCCGGTCTTGCAACGTGAGATTGGCTCGCTCAACACGGCCTTTGGCTTGGGAGCTGTTGGCACAAATGAGTTCTATCGCCAGCTCTTTCAGCACGCGCCCGTATTGGGTTTGGCCAACTTGTTTGTGTTTCTCCTGATTCACTCGAAATATGGAGTGTTTGTCGCTGTAAAATGCGATGGGTTTACCGTGCTCATTGAGGTATTCACGCGTCGCCAACATGTAGTCAAACGCGGATTCCGTTTCGCTGAATCTTAGGTTCATCAAGCGGCCAGTCGCATCGTCAATGAACACCAATAGGCAGCATTTGTCGCTGCGGCCTTCAAACCAGTCATGATGGGAGCCGTCAATTTGAATAAGTTCACCCAAGCAATCACGACGGTAACGAGGCTGATAGATCCGAGGTTTTCGTTTCGCATGTGGAAGCCACAGTCCGTCGGCGATCATCCATTGACGCAGTGTTTCTTTAGAGACTGATAGATTGTGCAGTTCAGTCAGTTTTTCCAGAGCGAACGTTGGTGAGAAGTCAGAGTAATGCTCACGGATAAGTTTCAGTATTTCAATTCTGAAATGTTCTGAGTAGCGTCGATTACTTGGGCGTCCACGCGCTGCGTGTGTAAGACTTTGCGCGCCAAGAGAGACAAGTTTGTTGACCAAACGTCGGATATGACGCGCAGACAGGTTCAAAATGATAGCAGCGTCAACTTGGCGTAGTCGTTTTTCACGTACGTCAGTCAGAACCTTGAATCGATGAATATCTTTTTCACTCATAGTAATAAGCATCCAGATAACTCCTAAGCAGACCAATATAGGTAAGCTTAGGAGGACATTTTAAAATGGCTCAAACCGGACATTACTAAATTGCTCTAACA
>NZ_JBFRVX010000483.1:0-5088 GCF_041475345.1 Vibrio sp. 10N.222.48.A3
GATAGCATAAATAAAAAAAGGAGCCCCAATGCGTAACTTTACTTCTAAGCAAGATTTCTGTTCATGGTTGAATGAGTTCGAGTCACCAATCCTCATCCCAGAGTGGGCGCTACACCAAAATATTGTATCGGTTGATCCGCGTGGGTCATTTGTTATTACCTTGCCTTTTGCTGCCAATCAGCTCGCGGTTGAACTGGAACAGTGGATCCACTCCCAGATTGAACAGCAACTTGTTAGCGCTTTTCAGTTTGAAGTAAAAGTGAAGCCGTCTGCGCTAGAAACAACAGTCGCGACACCTTTGAAGGGCGTTAAGAACATTATCGCCGTGACGTCGGCAAAGGGTGGGGTGGGTAAATCGACAACTTCGGTAAACCTTGCGCTTGCGTTATCTAAGTCAGGTTCAAAAGTGGGCTTGTTGGATGCGGATATCTATGGTCCATCTGTGCCGATGATGCTCGGTCAACTGGATGCAAAGCCAGAAGTGCAGAACAACAAATGGATGATGCCAATCGAGGCGCACGGCATTTTTACGCATTCTATTGGCTATCTTGTGTCGAAAGATGATGCTGCAATCTGGCGTGGCCCAATGGCAGCGAAGGCTTTAGGTCAGCTCGTGAATGAAACCGTATGGCCAGAATTGGATTACCTTGTTATCGACATGCCACCGGGTACGGGTGATATTCAGCTAACGCTTTCGCAGCAGATCCCAGTGACGGGCGCGGTTGTGGTGACCACCCCTCAAGATTTGGCATTAGCCGATGCGCGTAAAGGTGTGGCAATGTTTGATAAAGTGAGCGTGCCAGTGGCAGGCTTAGTGGAAAACATGAGCTACCATATCTGTAGCCACTGTGGCGAGAAAGAGCATATCTTTGGCGCTGGTGGCGCGGAAGCCATGTCAGAAGAGTTTTACCTCGATATCTTAGCGCAAATTCCGCTGCACATTGATGTACGGGAAGATATTGATGCAGGTTGCCCAACCGTTATACGTCGTCCAGACAGTGAACACACGCGTCATTACTTAGAGCTTGCTGAGAACGTGGCTGCGAAGATGTTCTGGACTGGTAAGGCGAGACCAGAGGCGATTAACTTCTCGATGGTTGAATAGCAATGGCTGATCACAAAGGTGTGTAAATCATGTTTGGGTGAGATAAACAACGGTTGGATTAGGTGGATAGCCATAGGGGGTGTGCATATAGTTGTATTTAAGTTATTTGAAAGCAAACGATTGTTTTAAGTAAATGTATTGAGATCATCAATTTGACTGCAATTAGCTAACATCGCGACTAGAATCTATATGCTTTAGCCCCTATAATCAGGCGGTTTATCTCTTCCCACCACCAAACCATATCGGGTGCAAATTAATGTCTGATAATAATCAATGTGTCATCGTAGGTATCGCTGGCGCTTCAGCTTCAGGAAAAAGCCTGATCGCGAGTACGATTTATAATGAGCTGCGCGAAAAAGTAGGCGACCATCAAATTGGTGTTATCACGGAAGATTGCTATTACAGCGACCAAAGTCACTTGAGTATGGAAGAGCGAGTTAAAACTAACTACGACCACCCAAATGCACTAGATCATGACCTTTTATGCGAACATCTACAGCAGCTAATGAGTGGCAATGCCGTGGAAGTTCCTGAATACAGCTACACAGAGCACACACGCACTTCTGAAACGACTACACTTACTCCTAAGAAAGTGATCATTTTAGAAGGTATTCTGCTTCTGACAGACCCGCGTCTTCGTAAACTAATGCACGCAAGCGTATTTATGGATACACCGTTGGACATCTGTCTACTACGTCGTGTTAAGCGTGATGTAGAAGAGCGTGGTCGAACAATGGATACGGTACTTAAACAATACCAAGAAACAGTACGCCCAATGTTCATGCAGTTTATCGAGCCTTCAAAACAACATGCAGACATCATCGTTCCTCGTGGTGGTAAAAACCGTATTGCGATTGATGTGCTAAAAGCGCATATTGCGAAGTTGTTGAAGTCTTAATCGAATTAAATTTTGCCTAAGTGACTCACTTAGCTTTATTTTTTACCGAATCAGTGGCACTTTTATAGTGCCACTTTCTTTTGGAATCTAAGCAAGGAATATGCGGATGAAGAAACTACTCATTTTCATAGCTGTACCAGTGTTTGTTGTCGTTGCAGCAATTCTGGCACTAGTGCTGTTAGTGAATCCCAACCAATTTAAGCCATTAATTGTCGAACAAGCCCAAAAACACACAGGCCTAGAGCTCGTGATCGAGGGTGATATCAGTTGGCAATTCTTCCCATCTATTGGCTTCGAACTTGGTCAAACTGAATTACGTAACCCTGAAGGGTTCACTCAACCAAACCTGTTTAAGGTTGATACGGTTGGCGTTGATGTTTCGGTTACTCCGCTATTTAGCAATCAACTAGAGATCGGCAATATCACTCTAGATGGTGCAGAATTTTATTTAGAAACGCTTAAAGATGGTCGCAAGAACATCGATGCGCTCACACAAGTGTCTGCTCCTAAGGAGTCTGAACCTGCAGCGGATACAAGTTCTGAAGCAACACCGGCGCCTCAAGAGCAAACTTCTACAGACACATCTGGCTGGACGATCAATCTTGCAGGTGTAACTGTCTCAAACGCATTGTTTGAGATGGACGACAAGCAAGCAGGTTCATTCACTAAGCTATACGATGTGTCTTTGAGTCTTTCTGAGTTTGCCGTTGATACATGGACGACCGCGACGTTTGCGGCTTCTGGTGAAAACAACCAACAGAAGTTCTCTG
This sequence comes from Vibrio sp. 10N.222.48.A3, assembly GCF_041475345.1. Classification (NCBI taxonomy): domain Bacteria; kingdom Pseudomonadati; phylum Pseudomonadota; class Gammaproteobacteria; order Vibrionales; family Vibrionaceae; genus Vibrio; species Vibrio sp. 10N.222.48.A3. The sequence goes on from NZ_JBFRVX010000483.1 coordinate 2,774, forward strand.
CAAATGGCAGTGCTGAATTCAAATTAGCGGAAGGCTTTGCAAGCTACGCATTACGAAATATTGACCTTAATGCGAAGTTCAATGATCCAGCAACGTCGATCGAGTCAGCGAAGATTGGCTTAAATACGTTTGAGTTCGATAAGGTTAACCAACTGACTTATGCGGTGATTGGTAATGCTGCTGGTCTTGACCTTGATCTTAAAGGTGGCGGTGACTTAACTGTCGATAGCGCGATCTCAAAAGTTACACTGAACAAGTTAACATTAGACTCAACATTCAAAGGTGAAACGCTTCCTCAATCACCAATGAAAGTGGATATGCTGTCTGACTTAAGCTTTGATCTAACGAAGAGTCACTTGAGCTTTGTGCTAGCGAAGCTGCAAGCTAACGCTATCGCACTAGACGGTAAAGCGGACATCACTTTATCTGAAATACCAAAGGTTCGTTTTTCTCTTCATAGCCCGAACATCGATTTAGATGAGTTCTTAGGCCTAGGTAATACAGAAGAAACAGCGAGCGCTGCGCCTTCTGATTCTGCTGGTGGCTCAACTTCAAATACTACAGCTTCTTCGACGTCAAGCTCAGGTAGCTCGACTTCAAGTTCAGATAACTCGGCTCCTGCGAAAGAAGTAGAACCTGACCTGTCAGCTCTGAAAACGCTCGATGTGAAAGGTAATATCACAATCGATAAGTTCAAGGCGAACAACGCAAAAATGCAGAACGTGAAAACTGCGTTCTCAGTTAACCGTGGTATCGCAGATCTGATATCGTTTACCTCGAATCTTTACCAAGGCTCTATCTCGGCAACAGCACGATTAGATGCACGCAAGACGCCAGCGACTTACACGGCTAAGAAAAAGATTAAAGGCGTAAAAGTACAACCGTTACTGGTTGACGTAGCGAACAACGATACGCTGGAAGGTACCGGTAATATCGATGTTAACGTTAAAGGTAAGAGCTTGACGCCAACAGGAATCAAGAAGAACTTGGTTGGTACTATTGCGATTAACTTTGAAGATGGTGCGGTTAATGGCATCAACATCGCGCAACTGATTAGAGAAAACTACGCTAAGATCAAAGGCGAAAAAGTCGAAAGCAAAGACGAGTCTCAAAAGACAGATTTTAGTGCAATGAAAGCAACACTCAAGGTTGATAAAGGTTGGGTTTCAACGAATGACTTATCGGCACAATCGCCTCTTTTACGCGTGACAGGTCAAGGTAAAGCAAACTTCATCAATGAAACGGTCGACTTCCTGGTTCGCACGTCAATTGTTGGTTCGCTTGAAGGCCAGGGTGGTAAGAGCATTGATGATCTCAAAGATGTGACGATTCCAATTAAGGTAACCGGCCAGTGGGCTGACCCGAAATTTGGGCTTGTTTTTGATGATGTGTTGAAACAGAAAGCTGAAAAAGAGATTGATCGCGGTATTAAGAAACTTGAAGAAAAATACGGTGACAAGATCAAAGATGAGAAAACTAGAGATGCAGTCAATGGTTTACTCAAAGGCTTGTTTAACTAATCGCTATTTTAAATAAATAGCATATAAATAGCATATAAAAAGCGCCATTCCTTATTACGAGGAATGGCGCTTTTGTTTGGCTGCCGATAATACCCAAGAGAGATTCCCTATGAAGCTCGTCCCTCGCATTAGGGAATGACGATAGGTATTAGTGCCTTGTTCAAGGGCGAGACAGTCTAGTGGTCGTCATCCTCGAGAGGGAAGAGTGACCGAGTCGGGGACCTCTGGTTGGAAGGCTGTTACCAATCCACACCTTGCAGAGCTTTAACACCAGACTCAAAAGCGTGTTTAACGTTACGAACTTCAGACACGGTATCGGCCATGTCCGTTAAAGTACGATGCGCTCCACGGCCTGTGATGATCACTGATTGCATTTTAGGACGGTTACTCAGAGCCTCTACCACTTCATCTAGCTCGATGTAGCCATAGCTTACCATGTACGTCAGCTCATCAAACAGAATTACATCAATCGACTCATCAGCTAGCATGCGTTGGCACTCTTTCCATACGCGCTGTGCGGCTTCAATATCTTTCGCCTTATTTTGAGTTTCCCAAGTAAAGCCTGTACCCATCACTTGGAACTCTACATCGAGTTTTTGAAGAACGTTCTTTTCACCGTTATCCCAGGTTCCCTTTACAAACTGAGCAACGGCACATTTCTTACCGTGACCGACTGCACGTGTAATCGTACCGAAACCTGATGTCGATTTCCCTTTCCCGTTGCCAGTAATAACCAATAACAGTCCTTTCACTTCTTGCGCTGCTGCAACACGTGCATCGACTTGCTCTTTTACT
>NZ_JBFRVX010000483.1:5796-6100 GCF_041475345.1 Vibrio sp. 10N.222.48.A3
CGACTTGCTCTTTTACTTTCTGTTGTCTTGCTTTGTGGCGTTGTTCTTTGTTGTCTTCGGTCGACATAACAAATCCTTTTAAGTTGTGATTACGCCTATCATAGCCTAACTTAACGATAGCAAAAACCATCGGAAGAACAGGTGATTACGGATGAAAAAGATACTCGTGGTTTGTATGGGGAATATTTGTCGTTCGCCAACAGGTGAAGCGGTGCTGAGAAAGAAAGCTCAGCAGATGGATATTAATGTAACGGTCGACTCCGCTGGGACGATTGGCTTTCATCAAGGCAATGCGCCAGACTCA
>NZ_JBFRVX010000484.1:0-667 GCF_041475345.1 Vibrio sp. 10N.222.48.A3
GTGTAATAATAGTGAGTTTAGCCTCGAGTGAGGACTCAAGCCAAACAATAAAGGAAATGAATTAGCTGCAGATAGCCAACTCAAATTCAATATCTTGAGTACAGGCTTGCCCAGTTTCAAAGCTCATAAATTTAATAGCGAAACGGTTTTTATGTCCCGAGATCATCGGGTAGGCACCGTACTGCATTGGAATTGAAAGGCGAAGGATATTCGCTTCATCAGCATCGCTTTGGAAGAAACCTGTACGAGCGATCTGATCCTTAAAGTGACCAGTCTCTCTGGTGAGCTTCAACCATAGTGTTAGTGCTTCATACAGAGGCTGTAGGCTATTCATCCATGTCTCAGCATCTCTAACTCTCTTATCAAGAGGAAGATGAAGCCAATAATGTAGAGCCGGTAAATCAAAGCAACATGAGCCACCTGGCAAGTTAAAGCGTTGACGAATGGCGCTAAGGAAGCGGTCCTCTTTTAATGATTGCCCAAAACGTTCCGCCTGCATCAGTTCACGATAGATATGACTAATATCATTGAGCAATGATGTCAGCATCTCTTGATCGACACCTTCAACATCTAACCAACTTTTATAGGTTACACGCTGTTTCTCAATATCTTTTGCGAGTTCGCTCTTAAGTTGTATCTGTTCGAATATTTCAATCAGATCAAAGAT
>NZ_JBFRVX010000485.1:0-6661 GCF_041475345.1 Vibrio sp. 10N.222.48.A3
ATTCTGAGACGATTGGCCACCTGGTTGGTTAATATTCTGATAGAACAGATCTTCAAACACCGCGCGGCTCTTTTTAAAACCAATGGTTGAGGCGTTGGCAAGGTTGTTTGAAATTGTTGAAATATTGGTTTGTTGGGCGTCTAAACCGGTTTTACTTACCCATAATGCTGGATGCATAGTAATTTCCTTAAAATTCTATTAGCTCATACGAAGCAGTGAATCAGACGACTTGTCCATTTCCTCTGCTGTGCTCATCATCTTGACCTGCATTTCAAACTGACGTTGTAAGTCAATTAAGCTGGTCATTTCACCTACGGCATTTACGTTACTGCCTTCGATAGCACCTTTAAGCAACGTTACCGCTGCATCTGCTTCGTATGCCTGATCTGGGTTTTTCGAACGGAAGAGGCCATTCGTATCTTTAAACAAGCTTTGGTTATCTGGACGCACAAGCTTAATACGATCAACTACGGCTAATTCTTCAGCTGGAGCGCCTTGAGGAATCACCGAAATCGTACCATCAGTACCAATTTCTACTTTACTGATTGGGATTGGGAGCGTGATTGGTGCGTCGTTTTCACCAAGCACTAAATGGCCACTTGCGTTGGTAAGTAGACCGTTTTGGTCAACCCTTAGGTTACCGTTGCGAGTTAAACCTTCACGACCAGTGTTGTCCATAACTGAAATCCAACCATCACCTTGAATGGTGACGTCTAGATCTCGGCCTGTAGTAACCACACTACCCTGAGCGAAATTATGACCCGGACGCTCTGTCATGCTGAAAACACGAGTAGGCATACCTTCGCCATACGCTTGCATTGAACGTGCCTGTGCTAAATCAGCACGGAAACCCGTTGTACTTACATTGGCAAGGTTGTTCGAACGCAGCTGCAAAGCCTGCATATTTTGCTTAGCGCCGCTCATGGCAAGAAACAGTGCGCGATCCATAATTTTGCTCCAAAAATCATTTTCTGGAACTAATAAAGCAAACACTATGCCAATATTTTTAACTGTTATTTATCAAAAACTTAAACGGAGAAACAACAAAAAAAACTGACCATAAAGGATCATTGAGGAAGAATTGTTGCCAGAGGCATTACCGGGCGGCAATAGGGGCGGCAAATAGAAAAACAAACAGCCATACGTAATTCATCAACAATACCCAATTCAATAACATTGAATTGGGTATTCGCAGATGATTCAAACGCTCGAAACGATTAACGAATCTGAAGAATATTCTGTTGTAGTTGGTTGTGTACTTCTAGAGAACGAGAGTTCGCTTGGAAGTTACGTTGAGCAGAAATCAAATCAACCAATTCTTGAGTCATATCGATATTCGACTGCTCTAGTGAGCCATTGTTGATACTACCAAATGAACCTTTATTTGATTCACCCCAGATTTTATCACCTGAAGCGTTAGTAGAATCCCATTGAGTGCCGCCTTTCTTATCTAGACCATGCTCATTAGGTACACGAACTAAACCTACGCGGCCTAGTATCACATTTTCACCGTTTGAGTAACTGCCTAGAACACTGCCGTACTCATCGAAATCGATTTTCGTTAAGAAACCAGTTGTCGCGCCATCTTCATCAAACCTAGACAGTTCGAATGGAGCGGCAAACTGAGTTGAAGAATCCAGACCAAAGTTAAGTACCTGTGTCGGATCTGCACCGTTCAAATCAATTGCGTTCTCACCAGCGCCGATAGGATCAGATAGAATTGGCTGACCACTGTTAAGGCTTGCTAAGGTACCGTCATTGTTGAATTTCATGGTGTGACCAACATGACCTGCTGAATTCGTCGCGTCGCCACCAGTAATATTTACCGGCTTCTCGCCCGTTTCATCTGACATGGTGTAGTACGTTTGCCAAGTATTCGGTTGAGTCTGATCTTTTAGGTAGTAAGTCGTTAACTTGTAAGACTGTCCCATAGAATCGTAGACCGTCGAAGACGTTGCACGGTTATAGGTATCTGGATCTTTGAAGTCAAATGTTGCCGGGTCTTTAAGATCACCGTTCGCAGGAAGGTTAACCCCTACTTCAATGTTTTCTGTCTGTTTAGGCTTACCAAACTCAGCTGGAATGTCGAGAGGCTTTGGTGCATAAGAAAGAACTTCACCCGAGTTTGGATCGACATCATAACCTAAAAGAAACTCATCATTGGCCGTAACCATGTAGTTGTCTTTGTTTAGGTGAAATGCACCATTACGCGTTAGTTCATTGATCTCTGGCACCATACGGTCTTTCGATACTGCAAAGAAACCTGTACCACTTACACGCAAGTCCATTGGGTTATTCGTATAGATACTTGAACCTTCATGGAACTGTTGTGCCACTTGGCTAGCTTGCGCACCACCTCCTGGCGTCGTTTTTGCGTTAGTGAACAACGAGCTTGAGTAAACATCCCCGAACTCCGCACGAGACTCTTTAAAGCCAAATGTGTTTGCGTTCGCAATGTTGTTACTGGTTGTATTCAGGTCTAACTGTGCAGCGGATAGACCGCTTAAAGATACATATGACATTCCAATATTCTCCTAATCTAGCTAGCATAATCACTCTAAAAAGAGCTACGCTTTACCAACTTCTAGTACTTCAGCAAGTCGTACTGGCGATGTAAAACCAGCCAGATTGAGTAGTACGTTGCCATCGCCTTTACCAAGAAGCACACTGTTCACGTTCGCATAACTCGACACTTGGAACTCTGTGTTCTCACCTTCCAATAAACCCGACGCTTTCACGTTGTATTTACCGGCCGGCAATGGATTACCGTCTTCGTCTTTTCCGTCCCACTCAACACGCGTGTCACCAGATGGTTTTGAGCCGATATCAAAAGTGCGAACCAATTGGCCAACTTCATTCTCAACACGGACCATTACATTGTCCATTGCCTGAGGAAGCTTAACCATTGACGCCATACCGCCATCACCTTGTTTCACACCTGCCGCTCCAGGAACCAATACATCGCGGCCAACCAAAGAAGATGCCTGCAGTGCTTGGTTAGAGGTCATTGATGAATTCAAGCTTTCAAACTGTGTATTCATTTTGCCAATGCCATCTACGGTCGCAAATGAAGCCATTTGCGCAATCATCTGGTCATTGCTAACCGGCTTAAAAGGGTCTTGTTGTGCAAGTTGCTTAGTCAACAACGATAAGAAGTCATCTTGTTTAAGATCTTGCTTACCTGTCGTTTCATCGGGCTTCTTAGCACCATCTTGAAGACTCTTCAGCTGGTCAACATAGGACAAGCCGCTTTGACCAACATTGTTGATTCCAGCCATTTGCTACCTCCTTATCCTTATTGACCCATCTGCAGCGTACGCAGCAGCATTTGTTTACTCGAGTCAGCAACCTGTACGTTTGTTTGATACGCACGTGATGCTGAAATCATGTTTGCCATTTCTTCCATAACGTTAACGTTAGGCTTATAGATGTAGCCTTCGTTGTTCGCTAACGGGTGATCTGGGTTGTACTCCGCATTCAGCGGTTTATCGCTTTCTACGATACCTAATACTTTTACTGGCACAGTGTGACCACTATTACGTGCCTGATTTAACTCAGCGCCAAACACTGCGTGACGAGCCTTGTAAGTGTCTTTAGCAGAGCTACTTACACTGTCTGCGTTAGCAAGGTTACTTGAGGTAGTATTTAGACGAACAGATTCAGCACTCATCGCAGAACCAGTCACATTGAATACATTAAATAAGCTCATCTAGTTATTCCCCTTTTATCGCTTTAGTTAAATTCTTGAACTTACTTCCTAAGAAGTCGAGAGAGGCTTGATGCCTAATTTGGTTTTGCATGAAAAGATTTCGTTCCAAATCCAAATCAACCGTATTGCCATCTCCAGTATCAGGTTGCGTAGGAATTCGATACTTCGTTTCCCCATTCACCGTTGTTGAGGCAGAAATATGCCGACCGTCTGTTCGGCTAAGACCAATGCTTGCCCCAGAACTTGCCGCCTGCAGTGATTTATTAAAGTCTAATCCCTTTGCTTTATACCCAGGCGTGTTAGCTTGCGCGATATTGGTGGAAAGCACCTCAGCGTTACGCTCACGTACACCAACTGTGTGCTGGTGAATGCCTAAAGCATTGTCAAAAGAAATAGCCATGTAAACCTCAACTCAAGAACTGACTGTTATGAAATAACCCAAGCAATATATATACCAACTTTAAAAATAAAGTGGCCGACCATTACTTTTACAGGTTACTCGTGGGTAAACTTGCAATATACAAGCCAACAAATAGAGTAAATTGGAATGTCACTCTGACTTAAAGATATAGATTAAATGAGAAAAAGAAAACCCAGCACTTGGCTGGGTTTTAAATTTGGACAGTAATATTGCACCTTAAAGTGGTGACACTAATTACTTTAATTTGTAGATGATGCCTGGATTACAGCGAACCATTTCAAAACGATCTGTTAAGCCGGTTAACGATTCAGACGCACCCAATAACAGGTAACCACCAGGATTCAGGCTATTTGCCATCTGGTTAAGTACTTTTGACTTCATATCCGGAGAGAAATAAATCAACACGTTACGACAAAAGATAATGTCGAATTTGCCTAACAGTGCATAGCTCTCCATCAAGTTCTGAGGACGGAAGTTTACCATTCGCTTAACGTTGTCTTTCACTTTCATACGACCATCGCCAGCATCTTCAAAGAAAGTGCGACGGCGCTCAGGAGAAAGTCCTCGGCCCAAGGCAAGGTTGTCATAAGCGCCAGTGCGGCACATATCTAACATACTTGCTGAAATATCAGTAGCGGTAATCGATACATTTGGCAACATACCCGGCTTACGTGCTTGGGTCTCAAGTATCGTCATAGCCATTGAGTATGGTTCTTGACCTGAAGAGCTTGCCGCAGACCAAATCTTGATAGGACGTTTATTTGCCGCTATTTCCGGTAGAAGTTTATCCGCTAGTACAGCAAACGGATAAGTATCTCGGAACCAAAGTGTCTCGTTAGTCGTCATAGCATCCACTGCCGCCACTCTCAACTCACGGTTTCGACCTGTCACTACATCTCTTAGCAAATCAGACAATGAAGCAACATTAAACTTCGTTACTAATGGGCTTAAACGACTGCGCACTAAATACTGCTTACTGTCACCTAATACAATGCCACATTGAGATTCTAAGAAACGGCTGAAATCGCGATACTCTTGATCACTTATTGTTATAGCAGTCATTAATGTCTCTTTTAGTTAGTTAACGCAGCTTTAACCGCGCCACCAAGCTCATCAGGATTGAATTTCGCGATGAAGGAGTTAGCCCCTACACGCTCAACCATGGCTTGGTTAAATACACCACTCAATGATGAGTGCAAAATTACGTATAAATCTTTTAGTTCTGCGTGACGACGAATCTCAGCAGTCAGCGTGTATCCATCCATTTCAGGCATTTCAATATCTGAAATCACCAATGAAATTTGATCGTAAATACTGCCTTCCGATGCCATTTTCATCAGAGTCTCATAGGCTTCTTTACCATCTTTGACAGCAATGACCTCAAAACCAATAGATTCTATAGCACGTTGAACCTGCTTACGAGCAACCGTCGAGTCATCAGCAATCAAGATTCGGCGAACCAATTCTTTCTCTTGTTCAACTTCTGCAATTTCCTCTGCGATTCTGCTATCCATGGTTTCATCAACAGGTGAGATCTCAGCAAGAATCTTTTCAACATCCAGAATTTCAACCAATTCATTATCGATGTTGGTTACCGCTGTTAGGTAATTATCTTTACCTGAACCATCTGGTGGTGGAAGAATAGCTTCCCAGTGCATATTAACAATTCTATCTACAGAGCTTACGAGGAATGCTTGGATAGTACGGTTAAATTCAGCAATCGAGCCTGGTAACAACGGTAATGATGTTTCACGCTTCACTGCATCTTCTGTGTAACCCGCCATAAACAAGCCCACAGGGCCTGCTGTACATAGAACTAAGTCTACCCAATCTAGTGCTTTGTCTGAAGCAGCTAGAGGATCGCTTTCACCCGTTAATGCTTCAGCTTCGTCTTCATTCATTGCAACAACGGTTACATGTTGTTCAAGGAAATCTTTCCAAAACTCTGGATCATCTTGAATAACGAATTTAGTACCAAGCGTTAAAACAACAGGTACATCGTATTTCTTCGCGTACTCAATAGCTTTCATTGTTGCTTCAGGCATAGGGTCACCTGGTTTACAACGAACTAAATACGCCGTTAATACTAAAGCAGAAGCACTTTTGAAAATTTTCTCAGGAATGCTTTCTGGTTTTAATTGGTTCATTTGTCCTTCGCTAATTGCGAAAGTACGTTCACCATCTTCTGTAATTAATGCAAAGCAGCGACCAATTGCGCCATCTACCCCTTGTAAATGGTTCAGATCCATTCTGCTTGATGTATTACATAAATAGCGGTAACCGTAGCTACCAATTTTAATATCTTGGCTCATTACACCCAATAGTGTTGAACGGTCATCCGCCAATACTGAGTAGTTGTGTAATGTATTACCAATTGTGCCACCTGCGTATTCATTAGTGATCAGGCACTGTTCTTTTAATTCTTGATACAAAGATTCAGCAGCTTCATCACCAATAACCAAAGAGTGTCCCTTACTTAAGCCATATTTTTCGATTAGCTCAGAACTCACCTTTGCTTCAATATCCACCAA
>NZ_JBFRVX010000486.1:0-2397 GCF_041475345.1 Vibrio sp. 10N.222.48.A3
CAAAGAAACTAAGCATTTGAAATAAACTAAGCACCTGAAAACTCATCACCTGAAAGAAAGACTTAGGCATAACGGTCTGTATTTGAGCGCCAGTAAATTCTCTTCGTACAAGGATCACGGTATGTCACACGCCAGCCGCAACTCATCATTGATTAAACTCTGTTTACTTGCCTTACCGATCGGCTTTTACTCTTCTGTGTCGATGGCACAAACCTGGAGTAATGAAGGTCAACCTGCGCAGGTTATCGAACTGTTCACCTCTGAAGGTTGTTCAAGTTGTCCGCCTGCTGATGCCTACCTTAGTACTTTTGAAGACCACCCTAATCTTTGGACACAAGTCATTCCGCTCGCCTATCACGTCGATTACTGGGATTACCTAGGGTGGGGAGACAAGTTCGCTAGCAAGGCATTCAGTCAAAAGCAACGCTTGTACAAAGCTTATGGAGTAACAAGTGGCGTTTATACTCCGGGCTTTGTCGTCGATGGAAAAGAGTGGCGCGGTTACTTTAATTGGCTCGACAGAACCTTGCCATCGCTCCAACAACAAATTAATCCTAAATTAACAGTGAACCATAAAGGCGATACGTTCAGCGTGCATTACGAAGGCAAAGGTGATTATGTCGCTCATATTGCCTTGTTGGCGATGAACGAAGTCACCAGCGTTAAAGCGGGCGAGAACAGAGGTAAGAAACTTGAGCACGATTTTGTCGTGGTTTATGACGGCTATCGACGTAGTGAGTCTGAATGGCAATTTAATGTCGATTTTGATCCATTAGTCGCCACGCCAGATGCTGTAGCCGTGTGGTTAACCGAACCTAACTCGTATACACCGGAACAAACGGTAGCAGGGTGGCTGAATTAAACTTGCGATAACTTGATACTGGATGTGTTGTAGTGGGGGCTCATTGCTAAAACACGAGAGAAAGGGGCGATTTAGTTACGTAATACTGCTGAAATACGTTAATATAGCGCGCTATTATTTTAGCTTTGAGTTCCTGCAATTAATGACTAACACCACAACACCAACCAACTTCTCTGATCTTGGCTTAATCTCTCCTTTGATGGCTCGTCTTACCGAGCTTGAATACCAACAGCCAACGCCTATCCAAGCGCAAGTTATTCCGAGTGTGTTAGCAGAACGCGACCTAATTGCAGGCGCAAATACAGGTTCAGGTAAAACCGCAGCATTTGCACTTCCACTGTTACAGAAGATCCATGAAGATGCACCTTTAGACCGTCGTTCGGGCAAAGGTAACTATGTTTCTGGCCTTATCTTGGTTCCTACACGTGAGCTTGCTAAGCAAGTTGCCGATAGCGTTAAGTCTTACGCAGTACATTTCAACGGTGCAATTAAAACTGTTTGTGTATTCGGTGGTGTATCGGTGAACACTCAGATGCAAGCACTACGTGGCGGCACAGACATCTTGGTGGCAACACCGGGTCGTTTGCTTGATCTGATCTCAAGCAACGCTATCAAACTCGATAAAGTAAAAACGTTAGTGCTTGATGAAGCTGACCGAATGTTGAGCCTTGGTTTTACCGAAGAGCTTGACGCGATCTTGAAGCTGCTGCCAAGCAAGAAGCAAACTCTGTTGTTCTCTGCGACTTTCCCTGAGCAAGTTAAAACGTTGACTCACGAATTACTGAACGACCCAATTGAAGTCCAACTTCAAAGTGCTAATGCAAGCACGCTAGTTCAGCGAGTATTCGAAGTCGAAAAAGGCCGTAAGACAGCTTTGTTAGCGCACCTGATTCAACAACACGAATGGCGCCAAGCCCTGATTTTCGTGAATGCGAAGAACAGCTGTGAGCATTTGGCTGATAAGTTATACAAGCGCGGTATCATTGCGGAAGTATTCCACGGTGATAAAGGTCAGGGTTCACGTACTCGTATCCTAGAAGATTTTAAATCTGGCGAGATTGACGTTCTGATCGCGACAGACATCGCAGCTCGTGGTCTGGATATTGAAAAGCTTCCTGTAGTAATCAACTTTGATTTACCACGTAGCCCATCAGACTACATGCACCGTATTGGCCGAAGTGGTCGTGCGGGTGAGGTTGGTCTAGCGCTATCTTTGATCGACCACGAAGATTACCATCACTTCACAATCATTGAGAAGAAGAACAAAATCCGTCTTGAGCGTGAGCAAATTGAAGGTTTTGAAGTGGATGCAGAAGCTACGGCTGAACTTGTTGCTGCACTAAAACCCGTTGCGCCACCGGCTGGCACAGGCAAGAAGAAAAAGAAGAAAGCACCTAAAAACCAAGATGTTTGGTTGAGAAATAACTGATATTGAGTCAGTAAAAATAGAATTTCTAAAGGCGCTTAATTGCGCCTTTTTTGTTTTTAGCCCAGTTTAGCGAATCCGCGTAACGAGATTAAACGACACTCTTGAC
>NZ_JBFRVX010000487.1:0-7967 GCF_041475345.1 Vibrio sp. 10N.222.48.A3
GTATCTGTATCTGTATCTCAGCCTACCCTTCTCGTTACACTAGTCAAATCTCCCACTAAACCTGTGAATGTACTCCCCAAGCCGATAAACAAAAAAGCGGCAAGTACTTTAATACTTGCCGCTTTCTTATTCATAGCCGTTACTGGTTGCCGTTACGCCATCTGGAAAGCGAATAGCAGCCAATATAACAGGAGAAACCTATAACTAGACGATCCTTAAACTAGAACAACGTTTGTTGTCTCTTCTCAGGCACTGGTTGAACTTCGCCATAATTACGCAGTTGTTCCATTTTTCGGATATCTAACCGTAGTTCAGTCACATAGCTGTCGCCAACAGGGTAACTGCGCACCACTTCAGCCCCACGGATAACACCATCAACTGCACCTGAAGTTCTTTCAGCACCAAGACGCTGATCCTCAAGCTCAGCCCGACCACTCACGCGCATACCATACACTTGTTCGGCAAGTTCACGATACGCATCAATTTTAGAAGCTCTCATTGCTCGGATACGTTTCTCTTCGTCATTACGACCTTTCTGCTCGCTGACACTCGAGTAGCCAACCGCAACCAAAAAGTCATTAGGTCTCATGCTTTGTAATGGTTGACAGCCGACAAGCAATAAAGCGGCAACAACAAATATTAATTTCTTCATCACGAACTCCTAAGGGCGAAGAATAACAGTATGAGGCTGACTGATCGTTGGATCAGAACGAATAATAACCCCATCTTGAGTTCGAATACTGTTCAGGGTATCTAAGTCACGACCAATACGGTCTGCAGGTAAAAAGCCTTGTGCGGAGGCAACAACGATGCGAGTTTGCATTCCGACCACACGAGCATTCACTAGAACACCGCCTTCTTGACGAAGCATAGTTCCAGTCAAAACATACTGGACGTCTTGCTCTTGGGCTAAGTCTTTCCAATCGCGGCTAATAGCAAAATCCCCCTGGTGGGTCACTTGGATAGAGCCGGTGGTTTTAAAATCAACCACTTTAAAACCTCGACGCTGAAACTGATGAATGAAACCTTCTGATACCGAGTTTCCTAACCAACTGGTTGTGTCCATGTGTTGCAGATCGACAAACGAGGTAATGGCAATGGGTGTTCTGGCTGAAATACTCGTATTCGACAAGATCAAATCTTCGGTCATGCTTTCCACGAAAAAATCCATGGTATGACGCGGGCTGTCCATCAACATAAACGGACTGCCTGAATACTCAGATTTACCGTTATAGATTGGCGAATAAGCGCATGATGTCATTAACATGACACTCATTACTACGAGCCATTTTTTCATTCTCTTATCTCCAGATATATTTAGTGCTTGCTGTTCCAATATGTTCTCGCCATGACTCTTTTCAATGGATTACAATGTTGGAACAATCTTTGCTTTTCATTAATGGTTCAGATTATGAAAAACGCACTTGAGTCAGCTTTAAGCTTATAAATATTTGTTAAGCAATATTTATACCCAACTGGTAACGAATAGATGAAAAAAATAATTTATTACTTATTTTCAATAAGTTTACTGACAACCATCAGCTTCAGCACTCATGCCTCTTGGTATGAAGTTACCGGTACTGCGGCCATAGTATCGTCAGAGGATGCGGCAAGGGTTCACGCCTTAGAGGATGCCGTCTACAAAGCCATACAGTTCTCAGGCGCTGACATCGGCAGTATTGCAAACCTCACCCCCTACTTAGATGCAAAAAAGAAAGAATTTCAATTTACCAATCATGAAGTACGCTACATCCTGGTAGAAAAAGAGAAGAAACGCGGTGGCAATATCATGATCACCGCAAGGGTAGACATCTACCCTTCGGCAAGTGCTTGCCATGACAGCCAATATAAGAAGACGTTTTTGGTCGGTAATATTGATGTGACCTCTCCACAACAAGCTGTGATGGGTCGAATCTATAACATTGGTGATGATTTTGGCCATGTTGTTAACCGACAACTGGCGCAAGAATCTCGCAGTTTTGTCTCTGTTGGTACAACAAATTACGACATAGACAAGCGTCGACCGGAAGTGATCAAAATGATCGCACAAGATACCGGGGCACAGTACATCATAGGTGGTGACATCACCGACTTAACCGCAACCATCGAATCGAAGCTTTTGAAAGACGACATTATCAATCGCCAATTTGCGTTAGAAATGCAGGTATTCGATGGTAAAACAGGTCATCAGGTTTACAACCGAAGCTATCGTGAAGTTGCAAAATGGCCATTTGCTAAGACCAGTGAAATCGACACCCGCAGTGCTCGTTTCTGGGCATCAACTTACGGCAGTATGATGCTTCGTGTCAGTCGAAATATTATGTTGGACTTAGAATCAGAAGTATCTTGTAAGATCACGCTTCCTGAAGTTGCCGCGGTGTTTGGGAATATGGTGACCATTGATTTAGGCCGAATACACGGTGTACAACAAGGTGACAAACTTCAGCTTTGGCACACAGGTTCATTTATCGACCAAAGAGGCTTGCCGCGCAATAAGGTCTCTCAAAGCGATATCACCCTGACGGTTTCTCGCGTTTATGAAAACGAAGCTGAACTCACCATTGATCAACCAAGCCTTGCGGGAAGCATTCAAATTGGTGATGTAATGCAGAAAATCATGTAGTTAGCAGCACCATCAACTCATATTTCCTAATAAAGCCTTAGCACTTTTGTTAAGGCTTTATTTTTTTCATGAGGATTAGTTTCGGTTTCGCGGTATTTGTCGTAACCTTACTAATAACATAATCATCATTTAGCAAACTATGAGCCAGAATAATCTAATTGGTGCTACCGGTTACCGCTTTATCTCGAAAGGTAAGACCGCTTTTAAGATCCACATTCATACACCCGACGATACGGTATTACATCGTTCAGTTGGCTTTGTTCGTATGGGGGAAGACAAAGCACTCAAGAAAACCATCAAATTAAGAGATGAGCTAGGTAGACAGCTTTGGGGCAAGTTTTGGCCAAAGGTCCTCAAAGAACCCTATCTCATGACACGTCTGCCTCATAGTTTAGAGCCTAAAATTGTATTTAAGCCCAATCCAACGCAGAGTGACCCTGAACATCGCGACGAGTGCTACATAGCTAAATGGCGTGTTTTCTCTGAGAATGGTGATTACAAATACAGAACGAAAGTATGTTCTATACGGAAACACGGTCGACTCGCAGCCTACAGCCAAACCAAACGAGCACTGCTTGAAGCTCACAAAGATGTGATTGAGCTGCTTATCTTTATGGGACGATTGAACAGCATTGATCTGAAGTAGTATCAACCTCGATAACTTCGTTAGAAACTTTGGATTCTGACGTACTGGAGTTGGTACTCGAGCTGAGAGGCTGATTATCAGATACAAAAACAGCCGCGCATTGCGGCTGTTTTGATTTATGGCTAACCATAGTGACCATTTAGCATGCTATTACATACTAAATAGACCATCTAGCTTCGGCATATCTCTGCCAGCGTCTTCAATCGACGTTTTGACTCGTTTACATAGGGGTTGCTTTGATCCCATGCGTAGCCCGCCAAAATCGAACATACCATTTGCTTTATCTTCGGGTTTGGTTCTTGATAGAAAATCACATCCTGAAGAGCCCCCGAGTACCACCCTTCAACATACGTTCTAAAAGTATTTACCCCAATCATCAATGGTTCAGCGTATTCACGATCCCAGTCGACTTTCTCGCCATTGAGTTGTTTTTCCACACACTCAACCACAAACTGAGCCGACTTCATCGCAATAGTCACTCCCGATGAAAATACAGGGTCAAGAAATTCCCCTGCATTACCCAGTAATGCATACTTATCGGTTGCAAGATGTTTAACGTTGACAGAATAGCCACCAATTTCGCCTGCGGGATTTGGATACTCCGCATTTGCCAAAATCTCGGCCAAGCCCGACTCTTCTGTTGCCAGCTGCTTAATCGCCGAAATCTTGTCTTCTGGGTATGATTCAAAGAATTTAGGTTCCCCTACCACACCGAATGAAGAGACTCCGTTACTGAAGGGAATCAACCAATACCAAACATCAGGATTGGTTGGATGTACCGAGACCAAAATTTTACTGCGATCGTATTCAAGATCACTATCCGTTGCTGAGATATGATCATTAATATGTGTGAAGATAGCTTTGCGCGGAGGAAGTCGTGATGGCTCTTCTAAATCGAGCATTTTGGGTAACACTCGACCAAAACCACTACCATCAAGGACGTATTGAGCCTCTAGCTGATAACGCTCTCCACCCTGTATTTGTACATCTAATATAGTACGGTCTTCAGCGAAGTTAATGCCTATCAGTTCATGTTGGTAATCAATGGTAACACCCTGCGCTTCAGCACAGTCTGCCATTACCTTATCAAAAGTACCTCGTTGAACCTGAAACGTCGTTCCCGGCCCAGAAGAGAACTTATCTTCAAAATTAAACGCCGTATAAACACCATTTTTACGAAAAGCCGCGCCATCTTTAAATTGGAAGTTAGCATTAGCCACAGCTTCGCTCATGCCCGCTTGTTCGATCACTTCCATGCACGCTGGTAACAGGCTTTCACCAATAGAAAAACGGGGGAAAAGGCTTTTTTCAATCACTCGAACATCGATGCCTTTTTTATGAAGCAAAGACGCCGCAATAGACCCTGATGGGCCAGCTCCGATGATCACTACTTGAGTTGACAGTTTTTTCATTAATTTAAGCCATGTTTACCATGATTATTTCGCGCTAGCTTTCAGCTCCAGAAGCGTATGCCCAAGACCGATATCGTCGGTACGAGTCACCACATCAAAGCCAGCCTCTTCCACTATCTCTAGGAAATCTTCACTGCGGTAAAAGCGGCTGTTGCCGTTGGCCAAGCAAGTGAAGTAGAGAGACGTCGCATTTAAGCTATAAGAAGCCGCATCGTATTTCTGTGCATCCCAAAACAGTTCAAGGATATAAACAGTCGCGTCTTCTGACATATGAGAGCGAACACGCTTTAATATGCTAAGAATTTCCATTGGCGAGAAACAATCAAGGAACTGACTCATCCACCACACATCCGTACCTGTCGGCAGCGCTTGCTGTTTATCAAGCATGTTAGCGGGGAATGGAGTCACTCGATCTTGATGACCGTGCTGTGTTGCGTTTGCCATTGCCATTTCTAATTGCTGCGGCAAATCGACAATCGTCACCTCGACATCAGAGTCGTAGTTACAACATTGCATTGCCCACTTACCTGTATTACCGCCAATATCCACCAGCGATTTAGGCTTCTTACTGAAAACTTTCTCAAGCAACACAGGGAACGAACGATCTGAGTAGAAATGATCAAACTTAAACCAGCTCTCTTTTGCTTTTTCTGGTAATTGAGACAAACCTTGATAAATCGTTTCCCAATCACCCAGCTCTTTCAGGCCTGCAGGTGTACCTTCTTCTATTGCTTCGGTTAAATGCATCATCGCGGCATAACAAACATCAGCCGTGAAATCCATATTTGCGTTGGTCATGCCATCATGCAATAGATAAAAACCTAGGTTAGCCATTTTATAATGAGGCTTATCCCAAGTAACGATGTGAGCACTCAACGCCATATCAAGCAGAACTTTGACACCGTATTCGGATACACCCGTTGCTTGAGAAATAGTTTCAGCGGGTAAACCATCATTGCCCGCATCATCTAACGCTTTCAAAATACCTAAATCACGAAGTGTACGAGCTGTATGAAAAACAATAGGAGCAAAAGACAATTTTTGCGCTTCTGTTTTTGCTTCTAATGCGTTAAATGGATCTAATTTATATTCCGACACGAAAAACCTAACTTTAAAATAATAGAGAGCTACATAGCAGCCATTTGTGCAAGCTTGCGTTTAATATCAACGTTCAAGTTATTAACCCAACGGTTGTAATTACGGTGAATTTCACCATCGTCGTACTTCAAATTCTCGGATTCGACGTAAAGAATAGAGTAAAACTTATCATTATATGGAATATCAACCACAGCATGATGTGAACGGACATACAGTTCAGCACGGATTAGGCCTGGCTTAATTTCTGAAACCAACCAACCTCGGTTCTCAGCAGACTCATAAATCGCTGATTTCACCTGTTTACTTTGAAGATTCAAAGCAACTGGAGTATCCTCAATATTCATTACAGGTTGGACACGTCCACAGCCTGCAAGAACGAGTATAAATAACATTGAAACGGCTATTTTTAGTAATTTCATTTAAACTCCTTACCCGTGTTTATTTATAAGCATGCATAGTATTAGTTAGACCCAAAGTAAATCAATACTCTATGTCAAATCAATCCCAATTAATGTCGTTTAATATTGAAAAATGGTCAGCAAATTCGCCAGGCCTCTATTCCGTTGCCGAGTGGCAAACGTGGAGCACTCATTTAGATTGGCCACAAAATGGCTCAACTGAATTTAAAGCCATCCCTCCTATGATGCGCCGCCGAATGAGCCTGCAAAGCAAACTGGCCGTCCAAACCGCATTAACCCTATTAAAAGATACCTCGATTGATTATCTGGTTTTTGCCAGTCGACATGGTGAGCTCCACCGAACAGCCACTTTAATTCAATCAATATTAGAAGGTGACGACGCCTCTCCAATGGCGTTTTCCCAATCGGTACACAACACCGCTGCAGGTCTAACAACGATTGCTGCAAAAGCGCCGATTCCACTGACCTCTATCGCTGCTGGGCAAGATACCTTTCACAACGCCCTGATTGAAGCTTATCTTTACCTACATCAGTATCCGTCACATCGTGTACTCGTCATTGACTTCGACCAACCTCTGCCTGATGTATATCGAGAATATGAAAATCAGCACTATGCTGACTACGCTCTAGGTTTAGTACTCACAGCAGGCAGTGACTACTCGGTTTCGAGAGCAGTAACAAGTAAACCAATCGCTAGCACCCCCAAAGTTAGAGACAACTCAGCAGCTGATTTACCGCAAGGCCTACAAACGCTACAACATATCCTATTGGGAACACAGCATTGGACTATTGCTGGTAAGCACCAAAACTGGTCCTGGGTCAATAACGCGCAAACAGGTGCACAGAAATGAGCAAAGTAGGCCAATGTTGGCGAGTATTCGCGACGGGGCTCTGCTTTACCATCTTTGGTTTGGGAGGCTTAGTCTTAAGCTTCTTAATCTTACCTTCGATCGCCCTAACGACTCGCAACGTCATAGAAAGAGAGCTCAAAGCACAGCGATTAATCCGTTTCTCATTCAATGCATTCTGCCAAATAATGAAGTTTACAGGCGCGATTGATTACCGAATTGATGGCGCCGAACTGCTCCGCGAAGATCGCAACTGCATCATTGTCGCCAATCACCCTAGCTTGATTGACTATGTACTGATCGCCTCTCAACTTCCTCAATGTGATTGTCTTGTTAAAGCGGCAATATGGGAAAACCCGTTTATGAAGAGGATTGTCAAAGCAGCGGGATACATACCCAACCAAACCCCTGACGATCTTTTAGAACGCTGTGAAGAACGCTTTTCGCGTGGAAATGTATTGTTAGTTTTCCCTGAAGGCACTCGCACAACGCCAGGAATTGAACCATCCTTACAACGTGGTGCGGCACAAATTGCCACTCGAACACAAACCGACTTACGCGTGATTCATATTACAGTTTCTCCGACATTCTTAACAAAAGAGAAAAAATGGTATCAAGTTCCTGCCACTAAACCCTTTTTTCATATCGCAGTGAAAGGTAAAATAGACGTCGCACCTTTTATTGAGAATTCAAATAACTTAACTTCGGCAGCAAGGCGCCTCAATCAACACCTTGCACAGACTATTTTTCCTTCCGAAGAAAATATTTAGCTCATCAATAAAACAACTGGTGATATCAGCGTTTCGAAAATACATCACATAATGTAGAATCGCCCCCCTTGAAGTAGCATTTAGATAAAGTACTAAGTAGGCCTAAGTGGAAACATTACACAACGAACTAAAACAACTGATTATCGACGCA
>NZ_JBFRVX010000488.1:0-9076 GCF_041475345.1 Vibrio sp. 10N.222.48.A3
CACTGCGGAGTGGTAGTTCAGTTGGTTAGAATACCGGCCTGTCACGCCGGGGGTCGCGGGTTCGAGTCCCGTCCACTCCGCCACTTATTCGATAACCTCGCCTAGTGCGAGGTTTTTTCGAATCTGAAGTAATGAAAGTTTTAGGGGTGTAGCTCCAATTGGCAGAGCAGCGGATTCCAAATCCGCGTGTTGGGAGTTCGAATCTCTCCACCCCTGCCATATTTAAGGCTCTAGCAGAAATGCTAGAGCCTTTTTACTTTCTGAAGCCAATATACGCCATTAGCAGAGCAGCGGATCCCCCGACCTACCAAAATAGCGCATGTTGGGAGTTAAACCTCCACTCCTCCCATATACTAAGCCTCAACAGAAATGCTAGATCCTTTTTGCTTTCTGAATCCAATATACGCTATTAGTAAAGTAGCGGATTCTCCGACTTACTAAAACAGCGCGTGTTGGGAGTCGAAACCTCCAACCTTTCCATATACTAAGCCTCAGGAGAAATGCTGAGGCTTTTTTGCTTTCTATTTGTTCTATTTTTAGTCGACAATTCCTACTTTTAATAAAATCTGGCCTTAAAAGTGTAAGTGCTTACTTATCCCAGCCTCTTTTATAAACAACCAACAGCACAAACTACGCTTCTTTATGAGAACTGTTATCAATATTTTGTTACATTTTAGTCGTTATTACTAAAAGGCAACAAATATGGATATCTCCCGTCGTAAGTTTATTCAATCATCTCTCGCTATATCTGCACTCACTGTACTTCCCGCTTGCTCAATGAAACGGGCGGTTGATGAGCAAGGAAAGTATGTTTATGACCTAACGGCAGAGCCTTCAACCGCTGAAATCGTGACGGGGTTTGAGACTAATATTCTAGGCTTTAATGGTCAGATTCCAGCGCCAACGATTCGGTGTCGCCAGGGGGAGAAGGTAACAATCCGTTTTACCAACAAGCTATCAGAACCGACGACTATTCATTGGCACGGTTTAAGGATTCCTATCGGAATGGATGGAGTACCTTTCTTAAGCCAACCACCGATCATGCCTGGTGAAACATTTATTTATGAATTTACGCCACCAGATGCTGGTACGTTTTGGTATCACCCACATATGAATAGCGTTAAACAGCTTGGTATGGGCTTGGTTGGTCTTATTATCGTAGAGGAGAGTATCCCAGTGCCGTTTGATGAAGAACACGCACTGACGCTTAAGCATTGGCATATAGATAAGAAAGGCCAATGGAAAGATCTAATGATCCCACGACTCAGTGCCCGTATGGGTACGCCAGGAGAGTGGAGTAGCGTTAATGGAATACATGAGCCTGCCTATCAGTTAAAACAACATGCAACGACCAGGCTGCGTATCGCAAATGTCGATAATACGATCACTTACCCTATTGCTGTCGAAGGGGCAGAGGCATGGGTGATTGCCATTGATGGTAACCCTGTAAAAACGCCTTATAAACTGACTCAACATAAAATTGGCCCAGGGATGCGAGTGGATATTGGATTGATAGCACCCAAAGCCGGTGGGCGAGTGAGCGTCCTTCAAATGAAAGGACGCTTTCCTTTCTCTTTGTGTGAGTTCGAGGTTGTAGATTCAACCCTTGTTGAGAATCGCTCTCTACCTTCTTTACCCCTTAATCCTGTGCCCAACTTAGATTTGGTTAATGCAGAAGAAATTGACTTTTTATTTGAATGGGAAGGGGCGGTTTCTCCAGTATCCAAAGATGGAAAATCTATGCCTAAGTTTTGGCTAACTAATAAACGAGCATGGGAGGGGATGAGCAAAGATAATATCCCTGAACCTTTGGCGACTTTAGATCTGGGAAAAACCTATATATTCGATCTAAAGAACGTCACTCAATACCATCATCCTATCCATATTCATGGACATACTTTTACAGTACTCGAACTTGACGGGAAGAAAGTTGAAGAACCTTTCCATACCGATACAGTGTTACTTGGAAAAAATGGCCGAGCTAAAGCTGCATTTGTAGCCGACAACCCTGGCCGCTGGATGTATCACTGTCATGTTATAGAACACATGAAAACGGGTTTGATGGGATATATTGAAGTTAAGTGACACCTGTAACGTTTAATATTTGCGCATGCATTCTTAGTTTCTACCCTCGCTTTTATCGGCGTTAAAGCTAGAATATAGGGATTATTGTTTGGGAGGATTCATGGGTCAGTTATCTATTCTAGGTTTTATCGCCATCGGTGGCGCGTTTGGTGCTTGTTCACGTTACTTGATTTCCGAGTTATGCGTTGTGATGTTAGGGCGTGGTTTTCCTTACGGTACGCTGACTGTTAACGTAATTGGCTCTCTGATTATGGGATTGCTCATCGCCGCGTTTGAAAATGAGATGGTTGCGACGGAGCCGTGGAGACAAATTATCGGTCTTGGTTTCCTTGGAGCCCTGACGACATTTTCTACGTTTTCGATGGATAACGTGCTTCTTATGCAGCAGGGTGCGTTTTTCAAGATGGGGCTCAATGTACTGCTCAATGTGGTTCTCAGTATTTCAGCCGCATGGATCGGCTTCCAACTTCTGATAAAGTCTTAAAACTTTCTTACGATTTGTTAACAACTCGGCTTGGTTTATCCAAGCCGTTTTTATATACTCGATTGTACTTGTCGGAGTGCCATATGGCTGAGACCGTTAACTCGGGATCCGTTGAACCTGATCAGGCTAATACCTGCGAAGGGAACAAGAGTAGATATCTAACTAGAATCCTTCTAGAGATCTATCTCCAGATCACAACTGCATTTTCTTGCTGTGATCCCTCTTGTAGCATCTTATCCGTCAAGCATTTTTATCCCTATAAATAATGGCTAAAAGCCAAGGAAAAATGCTATGTCGAGTCGTAAACAAGCAAGACTGGAAGCGAAGAATTTCATTGATTCTTTATCCGTGCAACCTTATCCAAATTCAAAAAAAGCTTACATCCACGGATCTCGCGAGGACATTCAAGTCCCTGTACGAGAAATATCACTAGCAGATAGCCTTGTTGGTGGTACCAAAAAAGATCCTGTATTCGAACCTAATGCGCCAATTCATGTATACGACACCTCTGGTGTTTATACTGACCCTATGCACGAAATTGACCTTTACAGTGGCCTTCCTAAGTTACGAGAGCAATGGATTGAAGAGCGTGGTGATACAGAACTGTTAGACGATGTAAGTTCTGTCTACACCAAAGAGCGTTTAGAAGATGAAACTCTAGACGACCTTCGTTACGGTAATCTGCCTAGAATTCGTCGCGCCACTGGCGATCAATGTGTTACTCAGCTGCACTATGCTCGTCAGGGGACTATTACTCCTGAGATGGAGTACATTGCGATACGTGAGAACATGGGACGTCAGAAATTTGCTGATGAGCAGCTTAACCACCAACATCCTGGCCATAACTTTGGCGCAAATCTACCGAAAGAAATTACCCCTGAGTTTGTGCGCAAGGAGGTTGCTGAAGGTCGAGCTATTATCCCTTCAAACATCAACCACCCAGAATCAGAACCGATGATTATTGGCCGTAACTTCTTAGTGAAGGTGAACGCTAATATCGGTAACTCTTCAGTAAGCTCTTCGATTGAAGAAGAAGTTGAGAAGTTAGTATGGTCAACTCGCTGGGGTGGCGATACCGTAATGGACCTTTCTACCGGCCGTAATATTCACGAAACTCGCGAATGGATCTTACGTAACAGCCCTGTACCAATCGGTACGGTTCCTATGTATCAAGCCCTTGAAAAAGTGAATGGTGTTGCGGAAGACCTTAACTGGGAAGTGATGCGCGATACTTTGATTGAACAAGCAGAGCAGGGTGTTGATTACTTCACTATCCACGCAGGTTTGTTGCTTCGCTACGTTCCGATGACGGCTAAACGTGTCACTGGCATTGTTTCTCGTGGTGGTTCTATTATCGCGAAATGGTGTCTTGCACATCACCAAGAGAGCTTCCTTTATACTCACTTCCGCGAGATCTGCGAGATTTGTGCGAAGTACGATGTTGCCCTGTCATTGGGTGATGGCCTACGCCCGGGTTCTATTGCAGATGCCAATGATGAGGCTCAATTCTCGGAGTTACGTACTTTAGGTGAGTTGACTAAGGTAGCTTGGGAATACGACGTTCAGGTGATCATTGAAGGTCCAGGACATGTGCCAATGCACCTAATCAAAGAGAATATGGATGAGCAGTTAGAACACTGCCATGAAGCGCCTTTCTATACTTTAGGCCCATTGACGACAGATATTGCCCCTGGTTACGACCATATTACCTCTGGTATTGGTGCGGCCATGATTGGTTGGTACGGCTGTGCGATGCTCTGTTATGTCACACCTAAAGAGCATTTAGGTCTACCAAATAAAGAAGATGTGAAGACCGGCCTGATTACATACAAGTTAGCAGCACACGCAGCGGACCTCGCTAAAGGACATCCGGGCGCACAAATCCGAGACAATGCATTATCAAAGGCACGTTTTGAATTCCGTTGGGAAGACCAATTCAATCTAGCTTTAGATCCTGAAACCGCGCGTTCTTTCCATGATGAAACTCTGCCACAAGAGTCGGGCAAGGTTGCTCACTTCTGCTCAATGTGTGGACCTAAATTCTGCTCGATGAAGATTTCTCAAGAAGTTCGAGAGTATGCGAAAGACACCGAACAAGTAGCCGCGGATCAGGCTATCGAGATTAAGATGCTAGATAACCCGTTGGAAGGGATGCGTCAAAAATCACAAGAGTTCCGTGATACTGGCTCTGAACTTTATCATCCTGCAGTAGCCGCAAAAGAAGCTCAATTAGAGGAATAATGACAGTGAAGATACTCATCCCATCTCAAAATATTGAGTTAACGGGAGAGGTGCAGAACTGTCTATTGGTTGCTAAGCGACAAGGCTTGGCAACTGATGCGGTTGAGTTGGGTGTAAGCCCAACTCAATACTTCTCTATCGTTGATTCTCAGCAGGCGTTATCTATTGGCTTCGCTCATGATCTTGATTCATTGACGGTGTGTCAGCTAGCAGAACTGAACCATGTTGTTGATTACAGCAATTCAGTCGCGCTAGCTGACGTTTGTGATGCCTTTACACAAACTCCGAATACCATTTATATCGGTGTTTCAGATGATTCAGCTGTACTGGATATCTGGTCACACCGGGATGCTAATCGTGCTATCAAGAGTGAAACTACAGCTCATCAGGAGTTAGATAATCGCGGCCACTTTGCTTGGTTACTTACTTTGTTGGCTCTGGAATTCCCATTAGAGGACGCATTAGTTTTAGCTCGCGCATCGTCCAATGTTTCACGTGGAACATGGCCAGCACATTACCAAAACTTTCCAATTCCGGCTCTTGAAGATCAACGATTGAATATAAGCGTTGGTTGGGCTAATCAAGGGACAGTGCTTTCTTTTCCTGAGCTGGGTAAGAATAGTCTAGGTTTATACCCTGTGGTTGATGATGTTGAGTGGATCGAAAGGTTGCTCAAGCTCGGAATTAACACTGTTCAACTACGTATTAAAAACCCGCAGCAAGTGGACTTAGAACAACAAGTCGCGCGATCAATCGAGCTTGGTCGAGAGCATAACGCTCAGGTTTTTATCAATGACTATTGGCAGCTTGCACTCAAGCATGACGCATTTGGTGTTCATTTGGGGCAAGAGGATATTGAAGAGTCAAACCTCTCACAGTTGAGCCAAGCAGGTATCAAGATCGGTCTCTCTACTCATGGCTATTACGAGTTGCTCCGCATTGTTCAAATCAACCCAAGCTATATTGCGCTAGGGCATATCTTCCCAACAACAACTAAACAGATGCCATCAAAGCCTCAAGGTTTAGTTCGTTTATCTCTGTATCAACAGCTGATTGATACTATCCCATACACAGACCAACTCACTGGTTATCCGACGGTTGCTATTGGCGGTATTGACCAATCGACAGCTGAGCAGGTGTGGGAGTGTGGGGTATCGAGTTTGGCGGTGGTACGTGCGATTACATTGGCGGAAGACCCGCAGAAAGTGATCGAATTTTTCGAAAAACTGATGGCACCTAAATCTCCAACTCTTAAGGAAGAGGTTATACAGGAGCCTAGCTATGCTGAGTGACTTTGAATTCATTCGTTATCAACGACAAATTGCGTTACCTGAAGTGGGTGAGCAAGGGCAACGCAACTTACTAAATAGTCATGTGTTGTTGATTGGTTGTGGTGGCTTAGGTAATGCTGCGGCTCTTTACCTGGCTGCTTCTGGTGTTGGAAAGATCGTGCTGGTCGATGATGATTGTGTCGATTCATCGAACCTGCAACGACAGGTCGCGTTCAGGGAAAGTCAGTTAGGTTCGCCTAAGGTTGAAGCTCTCAAGCAACAAGTGAGTGAACTCAATGGTCGCAGCCAAGTAAGAACCATCAATCAACGAATGAGTGAAAGTCAGCTTGAGCTTGAAGTGATGCTAGCTGACTTAGTGTTGGATTGTACTGACAACTTCGAGTCACGCCAGCAGGTTAACCAAGCATGTTTCAGCACGAAGACCCCTTTGATTTCTGGTTCTGCAATTGGCTGGAAAGGCCAATTTATTGTATTTGATTATCAGAATCAGAAAGGGTGCTATCACTGCTTGTTCCCGTTCAGACATCATCCACAAACGACTCGTTGTAGCGATAGCGGCATCATAGGCCCAGTTGTTGGCACCATAGGTAACCTTCAAGCTTTGGCTGCTATTCAACGTCTAGCTCGTGGTGAGTTTCAGGTCGCAACACACCAACTCAAACTGTTCGATGGCCAGACGATGAATTGGCAAAACCTTATGGTCACTCAAGATAGTGAATGTCCTGTGTGCAGTGCGTCTGTAGTTAAGCATTTAGAAGAAGAAATCCAATGAGCCATATAACGATCTCGATAAACGAACAATCAGAACAAGTAGCACACTCATCGTCTCTAGCGGACATTATCCAAGTTCTAGCATTACCCAATCTAGGTTGTGTATTTGCTATCAATAATGCGGTTGTCCCGCGTAGCCAGTGGCAACAAACGGTCGTTAATGAAGGCGACGCTATATCTCTTTTCCAAGCTATTGCAGGGGGCTAACCATGTTAACCATCGCAGATAAAACGTTTCAATCACGTCTGTTCACTGGAACGGGTAAGTTCGCCAATAAGCAATTGATGGCGAGTGCTATTGAGGCTTCAGGTTCGCAATTGGCAACCATGGCGCTGAAGAGAGTTGATATTCGCTCTGAGCAAGACGACATTTTACAACCAATCATTGATGCTGGCGTGAACTTGCTACCGAATACCTCTGGGGCGAAGAGTGCAAAAGATGCCGTCTTTGCTGCGCATTTGGCTCGTGAAGCGCTAGGCACAAACTGGCTTAAACTGGAAATTCACCCAGAACCAAAGTACTTGATGCCAGACCCAATTGAGACGCTTAAAGCCGCTGAGCAACTGGTTAAAGATGGTTTTGTTGTGTTGCCTTACTGCCATGCCGATCCAGTTTTGTGTAAGCGCTTGGAAGAGGTGGGTTGCGCTGCGGTTATGCCGTTAGGTGCGCCTATTGGTTCAAACAAAGGTATCGCTTCGGCAGACTTCTTAGAGATCATTATCGACCAAGCGAATGTCCCTGTGATTGTGGATGCAGGCATAGGCGCGCCATCGCATGCTGCTCGTGCAATGGAAATGGGCGCAGACGCTGTGTTAGTGAATACGGCGATTGCGGCTTCTCAACAACCCGTTGATATGGCGATTGCTTTTAAGCTGGCAGTTGAAGCGGGGCGTATGGCTTACCTTGCTGGGCTTGCAGGAAAAGTATCTCACGCGGTTGCTTCGAGCCCGTTAACTTCATTTCTAGACGAGTAGTGTACCTATGACGTTTGTTGATCGATTTAAACAGCTCAACTGGGATGACATTGGTATGTCTATCTTCAGTAAAACGTCAGCGGATGTTGAACGTGCTCTGAGTAAACCCAAACGTGACTTAGAAGACTTTAAGGCTCTGATCTCTCCGGCGGCAGAACCTTACTTAGAGCAGATGGCACAACAGTCGTTGGCGCTAACTCGTAAGCGATTTGGCAATACAATGTCGCTTTACATTCCTTTGTACCTCTCGAACCTATGTGCGAATGCGTGCACGTATTGTGGCTTCTCAATGGAGAACCGTATCAAACGTCGCACGCTTACTTTGGATGAAATTGATGCCGAAAGTGCGGCTATCAAAAAGATGAAGTTCGATAGCGTTTTGTTAGTCACCGGTGAACATGAAACTAAGGTCGGGATGAATTACTTTCGACAGGTGTTGCCGAATATCAAAAAGCAATTCAACTACCTAGCGATGGAAGTGCAGCCGCTTGATCAACATGATTACGCAGAGCTTAAAACTCTCGGTCTAGATGCTGTTATGGTTTACCAAGAGACTTATCAGCCAAGAACTTACGCTGAGCATCATCTACGTGGCAATAAAATGGATTTTGAATACCGTCTTGAAACCCCAGATCGCTTGGCAAAAGCGGGGATCGATAAGATAGGTATTGGTGCCTTGATTGGTTTGGAAGATTGGCGAACCGACTGCTTTTTTGTTGCTGCTCACTTAGATTACCTAGAGCGCACTTATTGGCAGACTCGCTATTCAATTTCATTCCCGCGTCTTCGTCCGTGTGAGGGGGGAGACTCTAGTGGAGGATTACAGCCTAAATCAGTCATGAACGACAAACAATTGGTTCAGCTTATCTGCGCATATCGACTCTTGAATCCTGAGGTCGAGCTATCCCTTTCTACTCGCGAATCGGCAACCTTTCGCGACAATGTGTTGCCATTGGGGATCACGAGTATGTCTGCGGCTTCTAAAACCCAACCTGGTGGTTATGCTTCGGGTGAAGAAGAGCTTGAGCAGTTTGAGATCAGTGATGAGAGAAGTGCTGCTGATGTCGAGTCGATGATTCGTCAGCGTGGTTTCGACCCGGTGTGGCGAGACTGGCACAGTGCCTATTCTGGTTAATCAACATATTGGTTGATGTTCCACGTGAAACATCGATGTAATGATACAGGCAAATAAAAACGGCTACCCTTGGGTATAATGCCGTTCGGATAAG
>NZ_JBFRVX010000489.1:0-3811 GCF_041475345.1 Vibrio sp. 10N.222.48.A3
GTGATGGGCTTGATGGGGCCTTGGCTCGAATCCAAGGCATTAGTGACGCTGGCGGTTTTCTCGACATCAGCCTCGATTTCCTTTTCTATTCGTTAATTCCTTTTGGCTTTGTTATTGCGAACCCAGAACACAACGCCATTGCCGGTGCGTTTTTGATCTTCTCTTTTATCGGTACTGGCAGCAGCTTTTTGGCGTTTGCCGTGATGGCAGGCAAACGAGGCATCGAAAACCCAGTCTATAAGCATAAGTCTCTCTACTACATGTCAGGGCTAACCGAAGGCACTGAAACCATCGCTTGTTTCATCGCGTTCTGTATTTGGCCTCAACACTTTGCGGTTATCGCTTACACCTTTGGTGCAGCTTGTTGGCTAACTACATTCATGCGAATTTACTTTGGGTTCCAGACACTCAAAAATCAAACTGAGTAGCCTATTGCTTATGTGTTAACAGTCCCGACTAGAGGCTGTATTCCTCATAAAAAAACGCCGCTCAAATGAGCGGCGCTTTTGTATCAACTGTTTCTGTCATGATGTTTTCTGTCGCTAAGCGTTTTATATCTAAGCTTAAGCTTTATTACATCATGTGTTTGCGTCGGATATCGAGTAGGGCAAAGACGCCGAAAATCAATATGGACCACTTCTCCCAACGTGACATTTCGATCTTATCGCCAAAAGCACCGATGAAAATCAGCATTTGCAGGCCGTGCATGAAGAATAAGAATGCTGTCATGATATAAAGCGCAATCGCAGCATTACCCGGGAATGGGTAGAAAATATTGGCGATTAAGATAAACCAAACAAAGGCGATGGCTGCTTTTGCTAGTGGAAGCAAGAACTTCATTCAATAACTCCTATTCTTCAGTGATTCGATTGAACAGTCGGTAGCTCGACTGGCCAGTGGTCTTATCGCGGTGTAATTCCCAGTTTTCTGGCATAGCTTCGAGTTTTAGCTCTTTCTCTGTCTCGACGTAAATGATGGCGTTGTCGGCAAGCCAACCGTTGCTCTCAAGCAGTTGTACTGTTTCTGCGAGTAAGCCTTTACGAAATGGAGGATCGAGAAAGACCATATCGTAAGGAGTGCCTGGCTGCTTAAGAAAAGAGATAGCATCAGTGTTGACTACATTGATGTTGTCTGCTTTGAGCTCTTTCGCGTTATCAGAAAGCTGTTTGGCCGCTTTTTGATTCATTTCGAGCAGTGTCACCATTTTTGCTTGGCGAGAAGCGGCTTCAAAACCTAGACCACCAGAACCGGCGAATACATCCAAGCAGGTCGAATGTGGGATATCTTGTGCCACCCAGTTAAAGAGTGTTTCTTTGACTCGGTCAATGGTTGGGCGTAATCCTTCTAAATCATGAACAGGCAGCTTTCTACCTCTCCATGAGCCACTAATAATTCGAACAAAGCCTCCGGATGGCTTTTTTTGTGATGTGTTTTGCTGGCGACGTCTTACCATAGATTTTTTGACCGCTAATAAAGTGATACTATACCGAGCCCAATTTAAGTGGGTTCGAGTATTAAATAAATTTACAATGACAAAGTGTATCAAGCTAAAAGCAAACTTATCACTGCTTTGTCATTTTTCTTTACTATTCGTTTGTACAAGCTTGTATTGTATAACAATAGCAAAGAGTCGACGTGTATTAAGTCAATACAGCTAATTAGTAGATCTAGGAAACTCCTCTGATGACGGAAAAAAAGAAGCGCGGATTATTATCGTGGCTTGGTTTTGGTGAAGAAGAACAAAGCCCAAAAACTCAGAATGAAGCGAACGTAGAAAACGTTGAAGATCAAACTGAAGTTGAATCACAAGTTGAGGCTGAACAGGTCGCACCTGAAGTTGAAGACGCTAAATCAACGGAACCTAAGTCTGTTGAATCTGAACTTGCGGAGTCAGAGCAAACGCTTGAAGAGGCTCAACAAGATCAGCAGCCTGTCGCAGCAGAAGCAGAAGCAGAAGCAGAAGCAGAAGCAGAAGCAGAACAGGAAGAAGTGATTGCTTCTCAATCTAAGGTTGAAGAAGTTCAAGAGAAGCCGACAGAAAGCTTCTTTGCACGACTTAAGCGTAGCCTAAGCCGTACTAAAGCAAACATTGGTGCTGGCTTCTTTGGTTTGTTCAAAGGCAAGCAAATCGATGAAGACCTGTTTGAAGAATTAGAAGAGCAACTTCTGATCGCCGACGTGGGTATGAATACCACCGTGAAGATCATTGAAAACCTAACAGAAAAAGCATCCCGTAATGACCTAAAAGACGGTGAAGCGCTTTATGGTCTGCTTAAAGAAGAGATGTCAGAAATCTTGAGCCAAGTGGAACAGCCACTGGTTGTTGATACCACTAAAACACCTTATGTTATCTTAATGGTGGGTGTGAATGGCGTGGGCAAAACAACCACTATCGGTAAGCTGGCGAAACAATTCCAAAGTGAAGGCAAGAAAGTGATGCTGGCGGCGGGTGATACCTTCCGTGCGGCAGCGGTTGAACAACTTCAGGTTTGGGGGCAGCGTAATGATGTTCCGGTTATCGCTCAGCACACTGGTGCCGATAGCGCGTCTGTTATCTACGATGCGATTGAAGCGGCGAAAGCGCGTGGTGTTGATGTTGTGATTGCAGATACTGCAGGCCGTTTGCAGAACAAGAGCAACTTGATGGAAGAGCTACGCAAGATTGTTCGTGTAATGAAGAAGATCGATGATTCTGCACCGCACGAAATCATGTTAACGCTAGATGCAGGTACCGGTCAGAATGCGATTAGCCAAGCGAAGTTGTTTAGTGACGTGGCACCAGTAACGGGCATTACGCTAACTAAGCTAGATGGTACAGCGAAAGGTGGCGTAATTTTCTCAATTGCTGACCTGTTCCAGATTCCAATCCGCTACATTGGCGTGGGTGAAGGCATTGACGACCTGCGTCCATTTGAGTCGAAAGACTTTATTGAAGCACTATTTAGCCGCGAAGAGTAACGCGTGTAGCAAAGTGGTTTATTCTTAACCTGCTACCGTTTTAAATTTGATATGAGTGATCGTAAGAGGAATTTTCGGTGATCAAATTTCAGCAAGTGAGCAAAGCCTACCGAGGCGGACGACAAGCGCTCCAAAAAGTGGACTTTCATCTCAAACGAGGAGAGATGGCATTTTTAGGCGGGCACTCTGGTGCTGGTAAAAGTACCTTGCTGAAGTTGATCTGCGCGATAGAGCGTCCAACTGACGGACGTGTTTGGTTTAACGATCACGATATTACTCGTATCCCAGCCAAAGACATTCCCTTTTTACGCCGTAACATCGGGATTGTCTTTCAAGATCACCGCCTACTTATGGATCGCTCGATCTTCGATAACGTCGCTCTGCCTATGCGTATAGAATCTATTTCTGAAAACGAAATTAAACGTCGAGTCAGCGCTGCGTTGGACAAAACCGGTTTATTAGATAAAGCCCGTTGTTTGCCAAGCCAGCTCTCTGGGGGTGAACAACAACGGGTCGGTATTGCTCGCGCTGTGGTTAACCGTCCAACTCTGCTTTTAGCGGATGAACCAACTGGTAACCTAGATCCTGAACTATCGAGTCGTGTATTACGCTTGTTTGAAGAGTTCAACCGTGCGGGTGTCACGATCATGCTAGCGACGCACGATATCGGGTTAGTGAACACTCGCCCTCAATATCGACATCTGGAATTAAACCAAGGCTTTTTGAGTGAGGTTGAAGATTATGGCCGCGAATAAGCGCATTAAGAAACCTCAATCCAATCGAGCAGTAAACCGGGCTTCAAGCGACGGTTTCTTTGTTGTTCATTGGAAACAAGCCAAGTCATCGTTCTCGC
>NZ_JBFRVX010000490.1:0-3550 GCF_041475345.1 Vibrio sp. 10N.222.48.A3
AGAGTTTTGTATTGCACGAGAGGCTTAACGGGAAAAATCGTGCTGCAGAAACAAAACCTTAATCAAAACTATAAAAATCTGTCACTTAACTGCTTCACGATTGGTCACACATTGAACCAGCTATTAACTCATTAGAAATAGCTTGGTTACACGTGAATAACAAATAATAAAGTCAGCCAACAGGAAGCAGTCCCGATGAGCAAGGAAACATTTGATAGCACTCGTTTTAACAAGAGTAACAACAAGCCCTTCGAAGAAGTTCTAGATGCGAACCTTTCAAGAAGAAACGTTCTGAAAGGCGGTCTTGGCATCAGTGCAATGACCGCCTTTGGCGCATTTGGTTTAGCGGGTCACAGCACGGCTAACGCTACGACAATGCAAGCAACGGGCGCGCACAAAAGCACCGCAACACTTGCCTTCGAATCGGTTAAAGGCTCTTTAACAGACAGTGTCGTTGTACCAAAAGGCTATACAGCACAAGTATTGGTTCCTTGGGGTACCCCACTGAACAAGCAAGGCAAGGCTTGGTTAAAAGATGGAACCAACAACGCACAAGATCAAGCGAACTCACTGGGCATGCACCACGACGGCATGCACTTCTTCCCGCTTGATGGCAACAGTAACGACGGCTTGTTGGTGATCAACCACGAATACATCGACCAAAAAGCACTGCACACTAATGGCCCAACATACAACGAAGGCGCTCGCCCTAGCCTTGATGAAGTACGCAAAGAGATCAACGCGCACGGCGTGAGTGTGGTTCGTGTAAAACTGGATGGCAACCAGTGGGTGATGGTGGATAACGATCCACTTAACCGCCGCTACACGGGCGCGACCGTAATGGATCTATCTGGTCCTGTTGCTCATAGTGAATTTACCAAAACCAAATTCTCACAAGACGGCAGCCAAGCTCGTGGCACGTTGAACAACTGTGGTAATGGCTACACGCCATGGGGCACTTACCTAACGTGTGAAGAAAACTGGCCGGGTTATTTTGTTAACAAAGGCGAGACAACGCCAGCACAAGAACGTATTGGTATCGCAACCGACAAAACACGTTACGGTTGGGACACGCTTTCAGGCAATAAACAACAACGCTTAGACGAGTTTGCACGCTTTGACGTAACACCAAGCGCTGATTCGCCGATTGATGACTACCGTAACGAAGCACATGGTCACGGCTACATTGTCGAAATCGACCCATATACAGCGAACTCTCGCGCTAAGAAACGTTCAGCATTGGGTTGTTTCCGTCATGAAGGTTGTACGTTTGGCAAACTTACTGAAGGTGAGCCTATCGTGTTCTATTCTGGCCACGACTCTCGTTTTGAATACCTGTACAAATTCGTTTCTGAAGCGAAATGGGACCCACGTGATGCAGAGCCGAGCAATCGCCTAAGTGCGGGTGACAAGTATATGGACAAAGGCACACTGTATGTGGCTAAGTTCAATGATGATGGTTCAGGTACTTGGCTACCACTGACTCTGAGCAGCAAGACTAAAAACGGCGGTAAGCTAGGTGATTCATTTGACTCTCAAGCAGCGCTTATCATCAATACAGCAGGCGCTGCCGACCTTGTTGGTGCAACGCCAATGGATCGCCCTGAATGGTGCTCTGTTGACCCAATGACAGGTACCGTTTACCTAACGCTAACAAATAACAACAAGCGCAAAGAAGCGAACTCAGCGAACCCTCGCGTAAACAACAAGTTTGGCCATGTTATCCGCTGGGATGAAGGCAAAACTGCGAGCGAATTCGATTGGGATATCTTTGTATTCGGTTCTCCAGCAGTGGAAGACAAGTCTATTAACCGCTCAGGTCTAACAGACATGAACCAGTTCGCCAGCCCTGACGGCTTAGCGTTCGATGCTCGTGGCATCTTGTGGATTCAGACAGATAACGGCGCAGACGAAGTCACTGGCTACACCAATGACCAAATGCTGGCAGTTGTTCCATCTCAGCTAACGGGTGACAACGGCAACAGCGCGGTAATTGATGCAAACAACCAAGCACAACTTAAACGCTTCTTTGTTGGTCCAAACGGTTGTGAAGTAACAGGCTTTACCATCAGCCCTGATTTCAAATCGCTATTTGTAAACATTCAACACCCTGCAAACTGGCCATCGTCAGAAGATGCGACCGCACAGACTCAAGGCAATGTTCGCCCAAGAGCATCTACCGTTGTGATTCGTCGTGAAGACGGCGGTGAAATCGCGGTTTAATAAGCAAATCTAGCTAAGATCAGCAACCTTACTGTTATCTAGTTTCTGTTCGCTAGCTAGTTAAATCAAAAAAGAGCGATAAGGCCAAATGCCCTATCGCTCTTTTTTAAATTCTATAAGCTCTTTGATTCAACTAATGATCTGCGACTTTGCAAACTGCTCTTCACCCCAAACCAAATCACGCACCGTCATCCTCGAGAAGGAGGAACGACTGAGTCGGGGATCTCTAATCGTTATCGTTGATCGCAATACCGTTAATCACAATTAACTCACGAACAACCACACGCCAACGCCCATCATCAACGTACCTGCAATACGGTTCATTAACTTAACGTTATCGGCTTTGCCCAGCATATGCTTTAAGCTCTTTCCGCCTGTCGCGTATAAGGTCATGCAAACAAACTCAGAAACCAGAATAATCGACACCAAAATCAACAACTGCGGCGCTAAGTCTTTATTGCTGTTAATAAAGGGAGGCAGCAGAGAAATCATAAACGCCCAGCCTTTTGGGTTCGCAATTGCAGTGACAAAACCTTGAACCACCAAGTCCCAATCATTGCTGACTTTTGTTGTTTGGTTGTCAGTGCTGATCGCCAGTTTGCCTCTCGAACGCCACATCTGAACGCCTAAATAGAACAAGTAAGCTGCACCAACAAATTTAAAGCCTGTAAAAAGCCACGGGTAGTTCAACATAATAGATGCAATACCCAATACCGCAGCAATAGAAACCACCGCAACACCAGCCAATTCACCGATCATCATCCATAATGTACGCTTGTATCCAACACTCATTCCAAGTGTCAACGCCAAGGTCATACACATACCGGGCGTAATTGACACAAAGAAAAATGTGGGAATAAAAGCCCAAAGTAGTGCGCTATCCATATTATTACCTTATCGACTTATTTTTATTTAAGTGTTTAGCTTGTTGAGCTGTCTTTCTAAGGAGCTACCTTATATTTAGCGACACAACGAAAAAGAGCCACAATACAGTGGCTCTTTTCCATTACCAACCGTAATTTTACTTACGACGGTTTTTAATTCGCTTCATCATAGTCAAACGACGTTCTGCGCTTGCTTGATCTTGAGGCTCTTCGTTCGCGTTGTTCTTACGACCTTGGCGGTTTTTGTACGCCGATTTAGTGTTCAGCTTCTCGATGTAAGCATCACGTTTCTTCGGTTCATAACCCGGTTGTTCAACACGGCGAATACGTTGTTGAATCAGTGTTTCAACTTGAACAACAGTCAACTCTTCTTCGCGGTTAACGAAAGAAATCGCATGACCTTGTTTACCAGCGCGACCTGTACGGCCAATACGGTGAACGTA
>NZ_JBFRVX010000491.1:0-842 GCF_041475345.1 Vibrio sp. 10N.222.48.A3
CAGCGACAATGATGTGCTCGAAGATACCAGTTTAGTTGGCAATGCTAGCTTCTCGGATGACCAAGATTACACATCGCCTCAAGCACCAGACTCAGGACGTATCCTGACGGAGTTTGGTTTAGCGGTCGATATTGTGAATCAGAGTGACAACAACGAATACGGTGTGGTTCGCTTATCTAAAGTAAGCCAACACAACGTCGCTCCTACTGCGAACTTCGAGCTTAATGTGACTGGCCTGAACGTTTCAGCACGTAACTTTAGCTCAGACCAAGACGGTGAGATCACCAGTTATCTATGGGACTTGGGCAACGGAACAACAAGTAACGAAGTGACACCAACTTGGTCTTACGAGCAAGCAGGTGAATACACGGTGAACTTGACTGTTGTCGACGACAAAGGCAATACCGATTCGTTCAGCTCCGTAGTGAGTGTTGAATCTCCAAACGCTCTTCCAGAAGCAAGCGCGAAGTACATTCACTTGGGTCGCTGGGTAACCATGTGGTCAACAAGTTCAGACAGTGATGGTCGTATTGTTGATACCGAGTGGACACTTCCAAACGGAAAGGTGAAACGAGGTCGCACATTCACTTCAATCTTCCCTTCATACGGAAAACACGAGGTGACACTGAAGATAATCGATGACCAAGGCGGGATTACGACTAAGACAATTTTGGTCGACCTGTAAATCATTGCAGGCTCTGTCATGCGTATTTACAAAGTAAGCTTAAGTACTGTTGTCACAGGATATAAGCCAAGACAGCAGTTTTAAGAAAACGTCATTATTTAAGCCGTAAGCAAAAGCCCTACCGATTCGGTAGGGCTTTTTATTGGTCGCAATTTAA
>NZ_JBFRVX010000492.1:0-3053 GCF_041475345.1 Vibrio sp. 10N.222.48.A3
GATGTGGGTAGCCCGCTATGCTGAAGCACAACGATGCTGAAAACAGCTCTTCAGCCATTTCTTCACCCTTCTTCTCGTTCGAGCGATTTTGATGCTGCATACCCAGTTTGGTCCATTCGTATGCCCAGTTACCACTTCGGTAACCC
Source organism: Vibrio sp. 10N.222.48.A3 (assembly GCF_041475345.1). Classification (NCBI taxonomy): domain Bacteria; kingdom Pseudomonadati; phylum Pseudomonadota; class Gammaproteobacteria; order Vibrionales; family Vibrionaceae; genus Vibrio; species Vibrio sp. 10N.222.48.A3. The sequence continues at coordinate 147 of NZ_JBFRVX010000492.1, forward strand.
ATGACCGTATCAAGCCACTCATCGGTTGTACGAGAGTTATCTGATGACGCGATGCGAGCCAATACCGCTTCTTGCTCAATGGGGTTAACGCCTTGCCATACCCACTGAAGACGTCTTAGGTTTCGGTACCATGATGAGTTTTGCTGTTCACGCTTCTCATCCAATAACGCTTCAGAGCTTGGCATGTATTGTGTAAGCATTGAGGTCTCTTTAGCCTGCTTGTGCTTTACAAACAAGGTTTCCGAAAGGTTTGAGCTCGTTTCTTCTGATTCAGACATTGGGATACTTAATAAGAAATGGTTGTTACTAATCATATAAAAAAAAATGACCCTATAAAGGGTCATTTCTCAAAAAACTAAGTTTACGCTTATTTTGACTTGCGATTTACCGGCTCAACGTAGCTTAGGCTAGTATCCCAAGGTTGCTCAATCCATGTGTCTTGAGCGATATCAACGATGTACTCGTCTAGCAAATCAGCACCAGATGGCTTTGCACACACAGCGATCAGTTTCGCTTTCGGGTACATTTCGCGAAGCTTGCGTGCAGTGTCACCACTATCAACAAGATCTTCAACGATTAGGAAGCCTTCGCCGTCACCTTCAGGTGCTTTAACGACTGTCATATCACGTTGGTGATCGTGGTCGTAGCTAGAAATACAAATCGTATCTACGTGACGAATACCTAGCTCACGAGCCAAGATTGCACCAGGAACCAAACCACCACGGCTCACTGCCCAGATGCCTTTCCACTGCTCTGCTGGCATTTGCTTTTCAGCAAGTTGACGGCAGTAAGTCTGCATGTTGTCCCAAGTGATAACGAATTTGTTGCTCATAGTATAAAACCTAATAATTTTGTCATGTTATTAGAGGCTATTTCAAACATAGCCTCTTCAGCGATTAAGCAGAAATCTAGACGATTAAGCGAAAGTATATTTAAGAATAAAGATAGCCGACATTACCCACACAGCAGGTGAAACATCGCGACCTTTACCACTTAGCAGCTTAATTGCAGCGTAAGCGATGAAGCCTAGTGAGATACCCTCAGCGATAGAGTATGTCAACGGCATAAGCAGACATGTTACCACGACTGGGGCTGCTTCCGTAAGATCACGCCAATCAATACCAACTAGGCCAGACATCATCAAAATTGCTACATAGAACAACGCACCTGATGTTGCGTAGGCTGGAATCATACCTGCAAGCGGTGAGAAGAAAAGAGCCAGTAGGAACAAGATACCAACAACAACCGCTGTTAGACCGGTACGGCCGCCTTCAGCGACACCCGCAACACTCTCAACGTAAGAGGTTGTATTTGATGTACCTAGCAGTGCACCAATTGATGTTGCTGTTGAGTCAGCAAGCAGTGCCTTGTTCAGACGAGGCAGTTTACCGTCTTCTTTGATTAGGTTTGCTTTCGTTGCAACACCAACCAGAGTGCCCGCTGTATCGAATAAATCGACGAACAAGAAAGCGAATACTACTGAAATCATACCGATTTCAAATACAGCAGAGAAATCAAGCTGCATGAATGTTGGTGCAAGACTTGGTGGCGTCGACATGATGCCGCCGTATTGAACGTCACCAATAGCAATACCGACAGCTGTGATAGCTAGAATCGCAATCATTACTGCGCCTTTCACGCCACGGTGAACAAGAGCAATCGTAAGGAAGAAACCAAGCGCACCTAGGATAGGAGCAATCGCGGTAATGTCACCCAGTGAAACTTTCGTTGCAGGGTTAGAAACAACGATGCCAGCATTGCTAAGAGCAATAAACGCTAGGAAAAGACCGATACCTGCAGAGATACCAACACGCAGAGACATTGGGATCGAGTTGATAATCCATTCACGGATCTTAAAGATGCTTAAGAAGATGAAGATCACGCCCGATACGAAAACCGCTGCCAGAGCAACTTGCCACGTATAACCCATCCCCATTACAACAGCGTAGGTAAAGAATGCATTCAAACCCATGCCTGGAGCTTGAGCAATTGGGTAGTTAGCAACAAAGCCCATGATGAAACAGCCAATAGCAGCTGCTAAACAGGTTGCTACAAATACAGCGCCATGGTCCATACCAGCATCAGCTAGAATCATTGGGTTTACAAAAATGATGTAAGCCATTGTTAGGAAGGTTGTTAGACCTGCGATGATTTCAGTGCGCACATTGGTGCCATTTTCACTGAGTTTGAATAGCTTTTCGAACATTATCGAATCCTATAAGGGTAAAAGTAAACGGTTGCGTAATCGATTGGCTGTGGATTATAAAGTTATCAAATAACAAATTCCAGATAGAATTAAGGCTCTAATCGATCTTTATCAGAATGCCGTATGAAACAGAGCGATTAAAAATAAAAGCATGAATGGGAAATTATTATTAAAAACAAGCAATTAAAATAAAAATGCTCAATATGATTAGTTGGTTGCTTTTTCTACCATCGGCTATTTTCATTGAGAATCTAGCTAATAAATTCCGAATTCAAACCCACAATAGTTATGTATTTTTCAACAGGATCAGTAATAAGGCGCAAATTGATATTTCGGCGTTTAAAAAACAACCACGCAGAACAGCAGGAAAAGTGATAAGCGAAAGCGGTTTGGAAAAGTAGCAGGCAAAAAAAACGCCACTCAAAACTGAGTGGCGGTAGAATCTGTCAACCAAAAGGGCTGTAAAATAATTCCAATATATAGGGGTGAACAAAACTGTTCGAGTTACATGCTTACGATATTAGTAACCAAAGCTTGTAGGGTATGCAAAGTTGCTAGTGTAAACAGAGCTGTTAATCCAGAACATTGCAGATGGTAAACCTTTCATAACTATCACCTTAATAAATCAATAAAAAACGAATTTGATTTCTCGGTTCCTTGGAGGCGATAAAACGGACTAATCCTTTGAGCATTTACTCTTC
>NZ_JBFRVX010000493.1:0-5138 GCF_041475345.1 Vibrio sp. 10N.222.48.A3
TATTACACCCCAACCATTATGTAAAGTAATAGTTACCTCGAGGTTAAATGAAATCTCAATACTTCCTCTTTAGCCGAAAAGATCTCTTTGGGGGCTTGTACTTCCCTCTTCGTCGACCGAGTTACCAACCAAGTTTTTTTGCTTCATTATTTTTCTTCTATAGCGTTGACGACACAGCTTTATGACGTGTAACTGTTCTGACGGCGTCATCGACATCCAATTAAAGCGCTCCTCCCTTTTACGCATACAGCCATTGCAATAGCCTTTGTCATCGCTTGAGCAAACCCCAACGCAAGGGCTTGGAACTTGGAAAAACTCTAACTGCTCCACCGCGCCTCCTTACATATTCAAAATTACGCTTACTATCTCAAAAATAAGCGATTAATTTGTCGCCTAGCTCATGAAATCCATACTAAACTATGACCTTATACTGACACATATAGTGTTTTGTAAACTATACTTTGAACCCATCAAGTTACACTTATTCGGTAACTTCGTTCTTTCCTTTGGAGCCTTATAATATGAAGTTTAGTTCAAAAAAATTACTAGCAGTAGCCGCTTTACCTATGATGCTAGCAGCATGCACAACAACAGGTGATAACGCGATGCAAGTAACACCAACCGATCTACAGCACCATAATTGGGAACTTGCGCAAATTGATGGCAAGAACATTGAGAAAAGCGAACACCAAGCGACACCTCGTCTAGAGATCGGCGAAAAGATGACAGCAAACGGCATGGCTGGTTGTAACAACTTCTTCGGTCAAGGCGAACTAAAAGACGGTCAATTCCGCATTAAGCAAATGGGCATGACAATGAAAATGTGTCACGGGTCTGCGATGGAAATCGAACAATCGGTTTCAGCGACTCTAAGCGAGTGGAGCGACGTAACACTAACAAACGATACGCTAGTATTGAAAAACGATGTACACACGCTAACGTACACAATTCGTGACTGGGTAAACTAATCCGTCAGAGAAACCAAATAATTGATTAAAGGAGCCCTAGTGGCTCCTTTTTTTATTGCTTTCTTACACTCATGATTCCTTAAAAACTGACACTCATCGCTTACTTTTCGTACCAAACCCCAATAAACCTAAAAAATCTATCATTTGAGTGCAATAAATTCATCAGTTCAACGGTCTGTTGCTAGGATGGTAAGAGCCCTTAAGTAATTGATTGAATTTACTGTTGAATTAGAAATTATTTCAGAAACAGATAGAATAACTGTAGGGAGTTCGAAATAACAATGCTCTTGCCCGTTCACTACCAAATGGAAAAGTTTATGAACAAGATAGTAAGTACGTTAGGAATCATGGCAACCGTTGCATACAGCGCAGCCATTTACGCTGATGAAGCAACATCAACCAATAGCTGGAACCAAATAGAACAGCAGGCAGAGGGACAAACTGTCTACTTTCACGCTTGGGGCGGAAGCCAAGAAATCAATCGTTACCTACAATGGGCAGGCAAGGAGTTACAAAGTGACTACGGTGTGACCTTAAAGCATGTAAAAGTAACCGACATTGCTGAAACGACTACTCGACTACTTGCAGAAAAAGCCGCAGGCAAGAACAGCGAAGGCAGTGTCGATATCGTTTGGATTAATGGTGAGAACTTTCGCTCGATGAAAGACAATGCGCTGTTATTTGGACCATTCACAGAATCACTTCCAAACTGGCAGTACGTTGATAAATCTTTACCAATTGATGTCGATTTCTCGGAGCCAACCGAAGGCTTAGAAGCACCTTGGGGCGTCGGACAACTGGTGTTCATTCACGACCAAGAGACGCTAAACAATCCGCCACAATCTTTTTCAGAGATGTTGAGCTACGCTCAAGCTTTCCCGAACCGCTTAAGCTACCCTCGCCCACCTGAATTTCATGGCACCAGCTTCATCAAGTCTCTACTGATTGAGCTAACAGACAACAACCCTGCACTGGCACAACCTGTTTCGGAAGACAACTTCCAAGAAGTTACAGCACCACTGTGGGCTTACTTAGATAAATTCCATAAAGTGGCATGGCGAGGCGGAAAGCAATTTCCTGCAGGTACATCTGAAAGCATTCAACTTCTGGATGACGGACAGCTCGACCTCGCGATTACGTTCAATCCAAACTCTGTTTATTCAGCACAATCAAGTGGCCGCCTAGCTGAAACTACCAAGGCCTATGCTCTAGAAAGTGGCGCTCTGTCTAACATTCACTTCCTTGCGATTCCTTGGAATGCTAATGCAAGTGCTGGCGCTCAGGTAACCATCAACTTCTTGTTGAGCCCAGAAGCACAATCGCGCAAAGGCGACCTCAATGTTTGGGGTGATCCTTCTGTATTAAGCAGCAAGTACCTGACTGGTAGCGCTAAGAATACTCAACAATTTAAATCGATTGATGAACCACACCCAAGCTGGCAAAACGCGCTCGAGAAAGAGTGGCTTAAGCGATACGGTAACTAAAATTCATGCTACGCGCTCTATATTTTGTTGTTATAGCTGTGTGCATTGTCCCTACGAGTCCTGGGGTAGCGGGAGTAGTGGCCTCGTCACTGAGTTTCATCCCGCCCCTAGGTTTAGAGGAACCAACACTCAACGGTTTTAACCAAGTCTTTCAATGGGAAGGGGCTTGGCACTCTATTGGTTTGAGCCTAGGGTCAGCAATTGCAAGCAGCTATATCGCCTGCTTCCTGACCTTTTGCATTCTTCAAGCCTCTTGGGGAAACAAGTTTTGGAGAAAGATTGAGTTAACGCTATCGCCAATGCTTGCCATTCCACATGTGGCTTTCGCTATCGGCTTTGCTTTTCTGTTTAGTCCAACGGGGCTTGGCGCAAGAGCCGTACATCACTTGCTCGGCGAATCAGCTACAAGCTCTGAATTGGCTTTGCTGATAAAAGATCCTTACGCGTTTGGCCTAATCATTATGCTCGCACTCAAAGAAGTGCCCTTCTTATTGCTGATGAGCATTTCGATACTTCAACAAATCGATGTTGAACGCATCACTAAGGTCAGTGCCTCTCTGGGTTATTGCCGTGCTCAGATCTGGTGGAAGTGTATTTTCCCACAATGGTTTACCAAGCTTCGCTTCCCTATGTTGGCGGTGCTTGCTTACAGCGTATCGGTTGTCGACATCGCTCTGATCATTGGCCCAACCAACCCACCTACCTTTGCCGTTTTGGTATGGCAATGGTTTAACGACCCAGACCTTAATCTATTACCACGAGCAGCAGCCGGAGCCATTGTTCTATTTGGCTTGGCTTCGTTGATCATCGCCCTCGCTCGTTTAATAGAATGGGCGGTTCTTAAGTACTTTCGAACTTGGCAGTATTCAGGAAGAACTGGGGCTAACTTGCCGGGGAAAACCGTATTTACAGTTCTTGCTAGCCTTTCATTGCTGATCATTCCTTTGATGGTGATTTGGAGTGTAGCTCAGCGTTGGCGCTTCCCTGATTTACTTCCAAGTCGCTACAGCATGCGTTTCTGGGAGTTTGAGTGGGATGGCATCATGAGCACCGTCGGGCAAAGCTTGTGGATTGGCCTTATTGCCGCTTCCGTTGCTTTATTACTCGCGCTGGTAGCTCATGAGTACCGAATCAAATACAAGTGGCAAGTTCCGGGCTTTATTATCGCGATTCCCATGTTGATACCTCAACTTTCGGTATTGTTCGGCATGCAAGTAACCACGCTTTATATCGGCAGCAGCGCCTATGAATTTTGGGTAATTTGGGCGCATGTTTTCTTTGCTTTCCCGTTTGTGTATCTGTCTTTGGATGGCCCTTGGAAAAGCTTCAATGACGGCCTGATAAAAGCCTCGTTGAGCTTGGGTAAATCGCCATTTCAGAGCTGGTACTCCATCAAGCTGCCTATCTTGTTACCCGCTATTGCCTTTGCTTGGGCGGTCGGGATCAGCGTAAGTTTGGCTCAGTACTTACCCACCTTGATGCTCGGCGCGGGCCGTATTAGCACAATCACCACAGAAGCCGTTGCCCTTACCAGTGGTTTCGACCGCAGAGTGACTGCAATTTATGCTATCTGGCAAGCCTTATTGCCTCTGTTCTTTTTCTCTTTAGCGATATTAGTCAGCCGACTTCAACTCAGATATCGCCGTCTTACTTTTAAAGGTTTTCTAACGAATGAGTCTGCACCTCAACGACCTCGCCATCCGTAAAAACGATGGAGATTCGCTGTTCTCAGCGCTAAATGTAACATTAGAATCTGGCCAAATACTGGCTTTGATGGGACCGAGTGGCTGCGGAAAGTCGACCTTACTGGATGCGATTGCTGGTCACTTAAGTGAAGAGTTTTCGTATTCTGGCACCGTTATTTTGAACGACATTCAGCTGGATGACCTGCCTTCACATCAGCGTGAAGTCGGTATTCTTTTTCAAGATGACTTGTTGTTCCCTCACCTCAAGGTATGGGAAAACTTGGCGTTCTCTCTGCCTAATTCAATTAAGGGCTCCGCTCGTCAACAGCAAGCGATGGCTGCACTAAAAGACATAGAGCTAACTCACTTGGCAGAGTCTTTCCCGGATCAAATATCTGGCGGTCAACGTGCAAGAATCAGCTTAACTCGTATGTTATTGGCGAAGCCGAAGCTCGCCCTACTCGACGAACCGTTTAGTAAGTTAGACCAAGAGTTAAGAGCACAATTTCGCGATTGGGTCTTCGAACAGCTGACAAAAGCAAATATCCCAACATTAATGGTCACGCACGACGAAGCTGACGTACCTCAAGGGGCGCAAGTGCTGTCTTGGCCATGGAGAAGTCATCATGCTGGATAAGTACTCCATCAAGGTCATTAAGTGGCCATTAAACCAATCAGCTAAGTTGCTGAGTCAATTCGGTATCACGGCAAATCAAACCACCTTATTTGGCTTTCTGGTCGGGTGTTTAGCGTTTCCGGCGTTGGCATTTCAACATTACGAATGGGCGCTAGGCTTCATTGTGTTCAACCGAGTATGTGATGGGCTTGATGGGGCCTTGGCTCGAATCCAAGGCATTAGTGACGCTGGCGGTTTTCTCGACATCAGCCTCGATTTCCTTTTCTATTCGTTAATTCCTTTTGGCTTTGTTATTGCGAACCCAGAACACAACGCCATTGCCGGTGCGTTTTTGATCTTCTCTTTTATCGGTACTGGCAGCAGC
>NZ_JBFRVX010000494.1:0-5527 GCF_041475345.1 Vibrio sp. 10N.222.48.A3
AAAGAATAGAAGTTGAGATTTAGAAGTGGAATGGTGTTCAGATGCAGGCGCGAGTGGTTTTGTATTTATTGGTGTGTTGTTTCATATGGAGCGCAAAATTATGCGATCAGCTTAGTTAACTGATTGATATACTGATAATAAAAGCAATAAAAAGGCATGGCTGATTGCCATGCCTTGAAGTTAAGTGATTGATAGAACGATGAGATTAAGCTTTGAATCGCATTGAAAGGTCCATTGCTTTTAGATGCTTAGTAAGTGCTCCCACAGAGATGTAATCGACACCCGTTTCAGCGAATTCTGCAATCGTATCTAAAGTCACGTTACCTGAGTTTTCTAGTGCTGCACGACCTGCGTTAATTTTAACGGCTTCACGCATCATGTCTGTGGTGAAGTTGTCTAGCATGATGATGTCTGCACCGGCGCTGATCGCTTGCTCAAGCTCTGCTAGGCTTTCTGTTTCCACTTCCACTGGCTTACCCGGGTTCAGCTCTTTTGCTGTCGAGATCGCTTTCTCAATGCCACCACATGCGATGATATGGTTTTCTTTGATTAGGTAGGCATCGAAAACACCAATACGGTGGTTGAAGCCACCACCACAAGCCACAGCGTATTTTAGTGCGCTGCGAAGGCCTGGAATTGTTTTACGCGTGTCTAATAGGCGGCATTCTGTGTGTTTGATTTTGTCAGCGTAGATTGCTGTCGCCGTCGCACAACCAGATAGTGTTTGAATGAAGTTCATTGCGTTACGCTCACCGGTTAAAAGTGCGCGAGCAGGTCCTGTTAGCGTGCAAAGTGTTTGGTTTGGTTCAACTTTGTCACCGTCTTCTACGTTCCACTCGACAGTGACTTCACCGCCCAATTGCTTAAACACTTCATCAGCCCAAGCTTTACCACAGAACACACCGCGCTCACGGGTAATGATGGTTGCGCTGTTGATTGCGTCTGCAGGGATTAGACTTGCCGTAATATCAGCCGCTGGATCTAACGTTCCACCTAGATCTTCTTTGATGGTCTCAGCGACTGCGCGAGTGATCTCTAGCGGCAGTTGCTCTTTTAAGTAATCAAGGCGTTGGTGGCTGTTATGTGTGTTTTTCATCGCAAATCTAATCTTGAAAGGGAGTGGGAATGGAATGATACTCTTGCTTAACTTCAAATTAAAGAGGCTAGCGCGACTGCTCTATGGGCAAAGTCACAATCTTATTGCGCTAGTAGAAAAGAAAGCGAGACTAAGATGACGATGAGCTCCAACGGATGGTACGACAATGCTCGGCATGTTCCTTCTCCGTATTTTGATGCTAGACCCAGCACCGACGATATCTCTCTGCTGGTGGTTCATAACATTAGTTTACCACCGGGCCAATTTGGCGGCCCTTACATTGAACAGTTTTTCACGGGCAAACTTGATCCGGCAGATCATCCATTTTTTAAAGTGATTCATCAAATGGGCGTTTCGGCACATTGCTTGATTCGCCGTGATGGTGAGGTGGTACAGTTTGTGTCATTTCTTGACCGAGCTTGGCACGCAGGCCAGTCGAGCTTTTCGGGGCGTAAAAGGTGTAATGATTACTCGATTGGTATTGAGCTGGAAGGAAGCGACTTTATCGCTTATACAGAGCAGCAGTACCAAGCGCTTTCTCGATTAACAGAAACGATCGTATCGACTTTCCCTCAAATAACCACCGAGCGTATCACTGGTCATCAATATATAGCCCCGCTACGCAAAACTGACCCTGGTTTGGTTTTCGACTGGCAGAAGTTTAAAGGCGAACTCAAGGTTTAAGCCTCATTATCGAAGATGCTCTTATTGTTGCTGGTGGTTGAATAGTCAACGCCTAGCATAATGACTTGTGAATTTTTGTTGTTGCGATGTAAATAAAGTGGTTAGGGGGAGGGCGTCAATAAATCGAGAGTGTGACGAGCTTATCAAACGATCTAATATTAAAACTTATGAACAGGATTTCTACCTCTAATGTGCGCTTGGTTTGATTTTTAATCAAGTGGCACTCATCTTTCTGAAACAATCCATTTTTATCCTGAAACTTTCTAGCACGGATACTCCCCAAAAGTATTACCCCTGTAAATGGTAAGACCAAATTGGTTGCTGTTTTAAATTTCATTTGTTAAATCATGGTTAATTCGTGCTGTGTTCTATGATTCAGGTCAATTTTAGTCTGGACAGTGGCGTTTTAATTATGTTAATTTCTGCCCAACTTAAAATTGGTAATACCAATTGTCAGCGAAGAAAAAGAAGAACAACAAACTATGGCTTATCAAAGGATTCGTCAGCCAAAACTCTCGGACGTTATCGAACAAGAGTTAGAAAGGTTGATAGTGGAAGGAACACTGGCTCCAGGGCAGCAGCTGCCGCCTGAGCGTGAACTGGCGAAACAGTTCGATGTGTCTCGTCCTTCAATCCGAGAAGCGATACAACGTTTAGAAGCAAAACGCTTGCTTACTCGCCGTCAAGGTGGAGGTACGTTTGTTAGCGAAAATATCTGGAAAAGCTTTTCAGATCCTTTGCTTAATTTGTTGTCCTCCCATTCTGAAACCCAACTAGACTTGTTGGAATCGCGTCATGCGATGGAAGGGATTTCGGCTTACTTCGCGGCATTACGTGGTACTGATGAAGACTTTGCTCGAATTCAAGCATGCCAAGAAAAAATTCGCGGTGCGCAAGATAAGGGTGATATTGAAGCCGAGTCTGCAGCTGTGATGGCTTTTCTTATTGCTTTAACAGAGGCAGCGCACAATGTGGTGTTATTGCACATTGTTCGTAGTTTGGCTCCGTTACTCGAACAAAACGTCTTAGAAAATTTAAAACTGTTGCATCGTCGTAAAGACGTTGTGGAGAAAGTGAGTATACATCGAGCTAATATTGTAGATGCGATCGTTTCAGGACAGCCAGAACAGGCGCGTGAAATGTCACACTCTCATTTAGCTTACATCGAAGAAACATTGATGGATTTGACCAAAGAAGAGTCGCGCCGCGAACGTTCTTTACGTCGAATCCAACAGGGTAAATAGTCGTAATACTTCGGCTTTTTACGTGTTTAGTAGAATCCAACTAACAAAAAGGATAGATCGCCATGTCTGACATGAAGCATGACGTTGATGCTCTGGAAACTCAAGATTGGTTAGAAGCTCTTGAGTCAGTAGTACGTGAAGAAGGTGTAGAACGTGCACAGTTTTTACTAGAACAAGTTCTAGATAAAGCGCGTTTAGATGGTGTTGATATGGCTACAGGCATCAACACGAACTACATCAACACAATTCCAGCAGCACAAGAGCCAGCTTACCCTGGTGACGTAACTCTTGAGCGTCGTATTCGTTCGATTATTCGCTGGAACGCAATCATGATTGTATTGCGTGCTTCTAAGAAAGACCTAGACCTTGGTGGTCACATGGCTTCTTACCAGTCAGCTGCTGCGTTCTACGAAGTATGTTTTAACCACTTCTTCCGTGCTCCAAACGAGACAGACGGTGGCGATCTAGTTTACTACCAAGGTCACATCTCTCCTGGTATCTACTCTCGTGCATTCGTTGAAGGTCGTCTAACTGAAGAACAGCTAGATAACTTCCGTCAAGAAGTTGATGGTAAAGGTATCCCTTCATACCCGCACCCTAAACTAATGCCTGAATTCTGGCAGTTCCCAACAGTATCTATGGGTCTAGGCCCTATCTCTGCTATCTACCAAGCGCGCTTCCTTAAGTACCTTGAAGGTCGTGGCATGAAAGATACTTCAGGTCAGCGTGTATACGCGTTCCTAGGTGACGGTGAGATGGATGAGCCAGAATCACGTGGTGCTATCTCTTTCGCTGCGCGTGAGAAGCTAGACAACCTATGTTTCCTAATCAACTGTAACCTACAGCGTCTAGACGGCCCTGTAATGGGTAACGGTAGCATCATCCAAGAACTTGAAGGCCTATTTAAAGGCGCAGGTTGGAACGTTGTTAAAGTTATCTGGGGTAGCAACTGGGATTCTCTACTAGCTAAAGACACGACTGGTAAGCTTCTTCAACTAATGAATGAAACTATCGATGGTGACTACCAAACATTCAAATCTAAAGATGGCGCATACGTACGTGAGCACTTCTTTGGTAAGTACCCAGAAACAGCTGCACTAGTTGCAGACATGACTGACGACCAAATCTTCGAACTGAAACGTGGTGGTCACGATTCTTCTAAACTGTTCGCTGCATTCAACAATGCAAAAGAGACAGGTGGCAAACCAACAGTAATCCTAGCTAAGACAGTTAAAGGTTACGGTATGGGTGAAGCTGCAGAAGGTAAGAACATCGCTCACGGTGTTAAGAAGATGGACATGACTCACGTACAATACCTACGTGACCGTCTAGGCCTACAAGACATCCTTTCTGATGAGAAAGTATCTGAGCTTCCTTACCTAACACTGGAAGAAGGTTCAGCTGAGTACGAATACCTACATGCTCGTCGTAAAGCACTACAAGGTTACACTCCTCAGCGTCTGCCAAAATTCACTCAAGAGTTCAAAGTTCCTGAGCTAGACGCATTCGCACCTCTACTGGGTGAACAGAAGCGTGATATCTCTACAACGATGGCTTATGTACGTACGCTTAACATCCTTCTTAAAGATAAGAACATTGGTAAGAACATTGTTCCTATCATCTGTGATGAAGCTCGTACATTCGGTATGGAAGGTCTATTCCGTCAGGTTGGTATCTACAACCCACACGGTCAAGACTACACGCCTGAAGATAAAGGCATCGTTTCTTACTACAAAGAAGCAACGTCTGGTCAAGTTCTTCAAGAAGGTATCAACGAACTAGGTTCTATGGCTTCATGGGTTGCAGCTGCAACTTCATACAGCACAAACGATCTACCGATGATTCCGTTCTACATCTACTACTCAATGTTCGGTTTCCAACGTATTGGTGACATGGCTTGGTTAGCAGGTGACCAACAAGCTCGTGGTTTCCTACTTGGTGCAACTGCAGGCCGTACAACTCTAAACGGCGAAGGTCTACAGCACGAAGATGGCCACTCGCACATCATGGCGAACACTGTACCTAACTGTATCTCTTACGACCCAACGTTTGCTTACGAGCTAGCGGTAATCATGCAAGACGGTATCCGTCGCATGTACGGTGAGAACCAAGAGAATGTTTACTACTACCTAACAGTAATGAACGAAAACTACGCAATGCCAGCAATGCCAGAAGGCGCTGAAGAAGGCATCCGTAAGGGTATTTACAAGCTTGAGTCTTACGCAGGTTCTAAGTCTAAGGTTCAATTAATGAGCTCTGGTACTATCATGAACGAAGCGCGTAAAGCCGCTAAGATCCTGAGCGAAGAGTACGGCGTAGCATCTGATGTATTCTCTGTAACGTCGTTCAACGAATTGACTCGTGACGGCCAAGCGGTAGAGCGTGACAACATGCTTCACCCAGAAGCTGAAGAGAAAGTACCGTACATCACAACTGTTCTTGGTAACGAACCTGCAATCGCAGTTACGGATTACATGAAGAACTACGCTGAGCAAGTACGTGC
>NZ_JBFRVX010000494.1:6218-6479 GCF_041475345.1 Vibrio sp. 10N.222.48.A3
ATGCCTTCTGAGTCTTACAAAGTACTTGGTACTGACGGTTTCGGTCGCTCAGACAGCCGTGAAAACCTACGTCGTCACTTCGAAGTAAATGCAGGCTACGTTGTTGTTGCAGCACTTACTGAACTGGCTAAACGTGGTGATGTTGAGAAATCAGTAGTTGCTGAAGCAATTGCTAAATTCGGCATCGACGCAGACAAAATTAACCCGCAATACGCATAAGACTGGCATTAAGGTAGGTAAATACAATGACAATCGAAATTA
>NZ_JBFRVX010000495.1:0-6606 GCF_041475345.1 Vibrio sp. 10N.222.48.A3
TTCGATAGTAGCTAGCTGCGTTTCGATAGTAGCTAGCTGCGTTTCGATAGCAGCAATTTGCTCGGCAGAGCTAAGAAATTCAGTCCATTGGGTCTGCGCGAGTGTCGAGCCATCATGGTCGTCACTGATCCCCATATAAGTATCCCAAAAGAAGTCTTCTTTCGCTTTATGAGTCGCAAGATACTTTTGGTTCAATTGGTTGAGATAGTTCGTTGCAGTCATGGACGTTCCTTGTAAATTATTCATTAATTTCAACATTATGACACATTCATGGGGTGTATTGTGTGACGACAGATATAACAGAGTGCAACTCTTCTTAGTATCAAGTTTGTTAATCTTATCGTTGAGCAATATTTTTAGTTTTATAGATGTAAATCGAGCAGTTGTTTGTTGATTGGTCACGTATAATGCACGCTCCATACCGCGTGAAATAAGCACAAATAATGAGAACTCTTCCTAGCTTCATCCTATCTTTTTTATTGGCTCTGAGTACCTTTTCATTTTCTGCGCAAGCGAGTGAAAGCTGGTGGTTACGGACGGTATTCAATAGCAACCCAACTCAACCGAGTTCTCAAAACTATATTAACGATATCGATCTTATGGATTGTGGCGAAGTTGAAGGCACTCTGTTGTGCAGTGACTTAACCCAATATTACGATTTGGATGTTTATGTTGAACTGGAGTTGGGTGACTCAAGCGTCGAAGTGGTTCGCCTTAATCTGCCATATTCGAACCTAAGTTACACAAAGCTTCAGGCATATCTTCGTCAAGATGGCTTTGCTCTCAGTTCAATTCGCATTGGAGAGGATGATTTTGATGTCGTCGCTCAACTCGAACAAGCGAAACGTGAGGGAGTTGGTTACGACAAGGTAGATAAACAACTCGTAGAATTCATCAACTCACCACATCATTCCTCTGAGCAAATGAGTGTATGGAATGTGCCTAGCTCTTCCTCATCCTCTTCTCGTTCTTCAGCCCCTTGGATTCAGTTACATAGTGATGGTGACAACTTAACGGTTGAACTAAATCGCTTTTAATTGCTCAAATTTATAGATGGTTTCGTCATTCATCAGAGTAAACAAGCCTTTCAGGAGAACGGCTCACGGGCAGACAGCAAGTTATAATTCATTTAAGTGTTCGTTTTTCTGTGGCTCTCACATTTTTAGTAAGCGTTTACCTTTGCCATTTGTTATACGTTGAGCCTTCGGTAAAACGAGCTTAGGATACGTTCAGTATTGATAAAGGAGACAACCCATGGTTGCAAAAGTAACGGTAGCGCCACAAGGCCCAGAACTTTCTGAGCTGGTGCAAGGATACTGGCGTACAGCTGAGTGGGGTATGACCCCGCAACAACGTCTGACTTTCCTAAAGCAGCACATTGATCTTGGCATCACAACGGTTGATCACGCGGACATTTACGGTAACTACCAATGTGAAAAGTTGTTTGGTGAAGCATTAGCGCTTGAGCCGAGCCTTCGAGATGATATTCAAATCGTCACCAAGTGCGACATCAACTTGTGTGGTGACCACACTCCAGATCGCAAGATCAATCACTATGACACCAGCGCGCACCATATTTACCAATCAGTAAATAACTCTCTAGAGCGTTTGGGTGTAACCGAACTTGATGTATTACTGATTCATCGCCCTGACGTATTGATGGACGCGGATGAAGTAGCAGAAGCGTTCGCTGAACTACATAAGGTAGGTAAAGTTAAGCACTTCGGTGTCTCTAACTTTTCACCGCGTCAGTTCGACTTACTGCAATCACGGCTAGGTAAGCCACTGGTGACGAACCAAGTTGAAATCAACCCATTGAACTTCGAAGTGGCTCATGATGGCACGCTAGATCAACTGCAGATGAACCGTATTCGTCCAATGGCGTGGTCTTGTCTCGGTGGTGGTAGCATCTTTAGTGGCGATTCAGCACAAGCGATTCGTGTTCGTGATGAACTAGAAGCCATTCGCCAAGAAGTGGGTGCAGATAGTATTGACCAAGTAATTTACGCTTGGGTTCGTCGATTACCGTCTAATCCGATTACTATTATTGGTTCAGGTAAGATTGAGCGAGTGAAAACGGCCGTTGATTCACTGAAAATCGAACTGACGCGCGAGCAATGGTATCGCGTTTGGGTTGCCTCAAAAGGTCACGGTGTGCCATAAGAAGTAATTCGAAAATGACGATAAGCCAGCCAACAAAGCTGGCTTTTTTGTGTTCGCCTAACCTATTTCTTCAAAACTGTGATTAAGGTGGAATAATTTTCAAAAACACTCATAATGCACTCTGTTTTTCACCAGTTGGATATTTCCATTGAGCACTTCAAAATTCTCTTCAATCGCCCTTAAGCCAGAGCTTCTAAATACGTTAGATTCTCTTGGTTATACTGAAATGACGCCTATTCAAGCGTTAAGTCTTCCTACTATTCTGGATGGCAAGGATGTTATCGGTCAGGGTAAAACGGGTTCAGGTAAAACAGCTGCTTTTGGTTTAGGCGTGCTGCAAAACCTACGCGTTAAGCGTTTCCGTGTTCAGTCTTTAGTGTTATGTCCGACTCGTGAGCTTGCAGACCAAGTAGCAAAAGAGATCCGTACTCTTGCTCGTGGTATTCACAATATTAAAGTGCTGACACTATGTGGCGGTATGCCAATGGGCCCACAAATTGGTTCATTAGAGCATGGCGCACACATTCTTGTGGGCACTCCTGGTCGTATCCTGGACCACCTAGAGAGAGACCGTATTGACCTGTCTGAGTTGAACACACTTGTGTTAGATGAAGCCGACCGCATGCTGGAAATGGGTTTCCAAGATGCACTAGATGCTGTTATTGAAGCAGCACCAAAAGATCGTCAAACGTTATTGTTCAGTGCAACTTTCCCTAAACAGATTAAATCTGTTGCAGACCGCATCATGAATAACCCTGAAATGGTGAAGGTTGAATCAACACACGATCACTCAAGCATCCAGCAACACTTTTATAAGGTTGAAGGTACTGAAGCTCGTGATGACGCACTAGAGCTAATGCTTCTTCATCATCAACCAGAGTCAGCGGTTGTGTTCTGTAATACTAAGAAAGAAGTACAGAACGTAAACGACGAGCTAAGCCACCGTGGCTTCAGTGTTATTGAGCTTCATGGCGACATGGAACAGCGTGAACGTGACCAAGCTTTGGTTCAGTTCTCAAATAAAACCATCTCTATCTTGGTTGCAACAGATGTTGCTGCTCGTGGTCTTGATGTTGATAACCTAGATGCTGTGTTCAACTTTGAGTTGTCTCGCGATCCTGAAGTTCACGTACACCGCATCGGTCGTACTGGTCGTGCAGGAAGTAAAGGTGTTGCAATTAGCTTCTTTAGTGAAAAAGAGATGCACCGTGTTGCTCAAATTGATGAGTACATGGATATGCCAATCGAACCGTCTCAGTTGCCAGCTAAACCAATTGCTAAGCCGTACTACTCAAACATGGTAACTATCCAGATTGATGGTGGTAAGAAAGCGAAACTTCGCGCAGGTGATATCCTTGGTGCGTTGACAGGCCAAGGCGGTATTGATGGTAAATCAGTAGGTAAGATCAACTTGTTCGCGATGCGCGCTTACGTTGCTGTAGAAAGATCAATGGCTAAGAAAGCATTAGGCAAAATCGAATCAGGTAAGATGAAGGGTCGTCAATTCCGCGCCCGAATTCTGAAATAATTCGAGATTGAATCCCTTTGCTGCGATATGTCTAATTAACGAGATTGCTACTTAATGACATTGCAGTAAAGGGTGTTCCACAAAATGCCACTCAAGTTTACTCTCTTAGGTTTATCGACCTAGTTCTCTATACCAAAGCATTATTCATCGGGTCTTATCGAATAAAGATCGTTGATATGTTTTCCCTCGCTAAGATACCAAGTCATCGCTTCCTTTCGATTGTGAACCAATATCGTTATTGTGGTTATTGAACCATCGTCAAAATAACAAAGCTCATATTCTAAATCGCTTGGATGATCAGGAATAGCGGCCATAGCTCCCCTCCCAAATATCAATCATTTGAAATACGCCAACCCAACTCATTTATAGGGCTCGTATTGCGTCAAATGAGTAATAAAAATCAAGTTACATCACTGCCATTAATTATTTTTAGTTTAATCATTTGCCGAAATAGTTAGATTAGCAAGTCTGAGTCTCAATTTATCCGAAAGTTTTTACGAGAACCCGATTTTGTAGCTAATGTTATAAGATCGTCTTGAGGTTCGTTGTTGAGTAAAATGTTGTGAGAGGGTGTAATGAGAAAGTGTCGCTGGTTAGTCTTATTAAGCTGTTTTCTATTCTTTGGCTGCGGGACTAAATTTGCCTATAACAATATAAGCTGGTTTGTCGTTAGCTATATTGAAGACTTTGTAACTCTTTCCAATAGTCAGGAATCAGAGCTCGAAGAGCGCCTCGATTCATTACAGCAATGGCATAAAGAAACTCAACTGCCGTTATATGTTTCGCAATTAAAAGTGATCCAAAACACAGATCGTTCTGATATGAATTCTGCTTTTATCACTGAACAAAGTGACCAAATTAGAGACCATATTCGCTCAATCGTTAGTAAGTTCTCTCCCGATATTTACGCTTTAAGCATGCAGTTTAACCCTAAACAAGATAAGGAATTCTTAAAGAATTTTAGGGAAAAGCAGCAAGAATATTACGAAGAAAGATTATCATTGAATGATGAAGATTCGAGAGAACGTTATCGAAGTCGAATTGAAGATCGGTTAGAGCGATGGCTAGGATCGGTATCGAAAGAGCAAAAGCAGATTATTTCAACTTGGTCTCAAGAATGGGTAAATACCAACGATAACTGGCGCCAATATCAAAATAATACCTACCAAGATTTATCGACACTGATAGAAAAGAAAAGTGACTTAGATATAGCTCAGCCGATTATTATGAACCTGCTTCTGAACAATGAAGCTTATTATCCTGAAGGACTTGAGCCTGAGCTTGATAAGAACATGCAGACATCAGCCAATTTTTTAGTCGATATCGTAGAAAGCAGCACTAATAAGCAGTGGGCTTATTTCATGAGTGAATTAGCAAGCCTTAAAGGAACATTTGAATCACTGCAGGAGTAGAGTCTTCTTTCGTTCTAAAGGCTAGTAGTTATCCATGCGACTAGCCTGTCAATCAAACTTGAAGGGGAGAGAGTTTAGATATTTAATTTCTGTTGCTCATCAGCAGCTTTGGAATAGAGCCTTTAGCGGTCTTAGATATTTTCTGCATCAGTTGAAAACTCGGCTGTTGAATGCCGTGGTCACTTTGAAGCTCATCAATCATCAATAACCACAACCGTGCTGTCATTTCTGAATCGGCTAACGCTCTGTGGAAAGTACCGTCGTTGTCGATATTCTTAAAGCGCACAAGGTCGCCTAGCTTATGAGTCGGCGCATCTTGGATTAGGCGGCGAGCAATCAACATTGAGCAAGCGAACTTGCCTGTGTAGTCTCGGCCAATAAAGTCTAATTCCGCATCGAGAAAGCGCTTATCAAACGACGCATTGTGAGCAACAAGTTGGCTGCCTTGGATAAAGTCTGCAAACTCATCCATCACTTCGCTACAATTGGCCGCTTTGCTTAACATGCGGTTACTGATCCCGGTATAGCTTTCAATGAACCCGCTAACACGAAACCCTGGGTTCATGAGTTGCTGAAAGGTGTCGACGACTTCGCCGTTAACTAATTTAACCGCACCGATTTCAATCGCTCGGTCACCCATGTTTGGTGATAAGCCTGTGGTTTCGAAATCGAGAACGATAACGGAGTCTGCGGAGTTTGGAGCCATCGTGTTTCCTAATTACTATTGGGTGGTATCGCTTTATGTGAGGCGTTTGGTGCTGCTATCAGTGAAGCTATTATGTGTTACTGCTGATAGTGAGCTCAGTGTAACCCGTCGAATCGTCATGCTCTCTGTTGAAGGTCAAAGTATCGTAGCGGTGAACAATCAATTCAGCGGTGGTTGCGATGATCGTTCCCTCCAACAGATGACCGCCAATCACGTCACCATTTTCATCAGCAACGGATATATGAATATGCTGGTGGTTCGAGGTTAGCGTTGCCATCACAGATACGATTTCGAATGGAGCTTTGATTAGCTTGGTGTTGTTTGCATTAGCCAGACGAATATTGAGTTGAGAAACACATCCGACACATGACGCGACAGAGCCCGCTGAGATATTGTGCGCTGTCACTAGCTTTTGGAGTTCAAGCTTTAGATCTTGGCCTCTAGTTAATCTCGTTGCGATAGGAGTGATCATCTTATTGCCTCAACTTTATATGTATTTCAAAGAACAAAACGAAGCCACATAGGGCTTCGTTTTATTTTCATTTTGGCTAACGCGACTTTCGCATTGTCTAAACCTGAAATTACTCAGGTTGCTGTAGGTCTCTTTTCTTTTTAGGCACGAAGTTCAATACAGATATTGGCACTTCTTTGCGTGGTTCAAAACCTTCAACAACACGACGTTCAATCAAGTGACCAAGACGTTTTTCGATAATGCACAGGTTCTTGAAGTTGTCTTTCGATAGGAAAGAGATCGCTTCACCAGATGCATCAGCACGGCCAGTACGACCAATACGGTG
>NZ_JBFRVX010000496.1:0-3479 GCF_041475345.1 Vibrio sp. 10N.222.48.A3
GTATCGGTTAGAGAACGGAAGAAGTGAACCACCATCTCTGTTGAAAGGTCACCCACTTGCTCGCGGCTGAATTTAGCATCGAACTTCAGGTATGGACGGCCAGAAAGGTCTAGCGCACACTGAGCCAAACACTCATCCATTGGTAGGCTGAAACCAAAGCGGCCAATACCACGTTTATCGCCTAATGCATCTTTCAATGCTTGGCCTAAAGCAAGAGCGGTATCTTCTACTGTGTGGTGATCATCAATGTGTAGATCGCCCTTCACAGTCAGGTTCATTTGGAAACCGCCGTGTGTCGCGATTTGATCAAGCATGTGATCGAAGAACCCCATGCCAGTATCGATCTTGTTGCCACCGGTTTCATCAAGGTTTACTGCCACCTTGATGTCCGTTTCTTTAGTGGTACGAACCACTTCAGCAATGCGCGCATTAACCGTCAGATCTTTAACGATTTGTGGCCAGTTAAGCGTGCCTTCAGCTTGCGCATCTGGTCCGTATTGGATACCACGAATTGCCATGTTCTCAGCAAGTTGAAGATCCGTCATTCGATCACCAATCACGACTGACTTTTGGAAGTCAACTTTACCGCCCTGTAGGTATTCTTTAACCATACCCAGCTTAGGCTTGCGGCAAGAGCAATTGTCTTCATCAAAGTGAGGGCAGATTAGAACATCATCAAACTTAACGCCCTGAGACTCAAAGAACTCCATCATCATATTGTGTGGAGCATCGAACTCTTCTTGCGGGTAGCTATCTGTACCTAGACCATCTTGGTTAGTCACCATCACTAAGCGATAACCCGCATCTTGCAGTGCAAGTAGGCTAGGAATCACTAACGGTTCGAATTTTAGTTTGTCTAAACGGTCTACTTGAAAGTCAACTGGCGGCTCAACAATTAAGGTGCCGTCACGGTCTATAAAAAGTATTTTCTGTTGTTTACTCACTTGAACTTCCTTTTAATTTTAAATCTGCTGGCCTAGCTAAAATCAACGCTAACCCAAAATATTGGTTTCATTTGCCAGCCGATTATTAATCCACTAAAACTGGCAAATGTTATTACTGGTAAGCCTTTCGTTACTGATAAAAGTTACGAATGAATCCAAGTGTCTTTTCGCACTCTTCGCGATTACCAATACTAATACGAACACAGTCTTCAATTGGTGAATTACGCAAAATGATGCCCGTATCCCAAGCCGCTTTAAATAACTCATCGCCGTTCGGGAATTTAACCAGTAGGTAGTTACCCCAACCATCAAACACCGTCACTTGAGGCATACCTAGTAAACCGGCTTGTAAATACGCTCGGTTAGCACTTAAATCCAGAACTTGGAACTTAGCACGCGCTAGTCCTTGCTCTGAAAGTGCTTGAACGGCAATGTCAGCAACAGGGATTGGCACTGGATAAGGAGCAATCACTTTTAACAATACATCGATAAGCTCTTTGTTCGCTAGCGTAAAGCCACAACGTAAACCCGCTAAAGCAAATGCTTTCGAGAGAGTTCGAAGAATCGCTAGATTCGGATACTGAGCAAGCAAATCCACCGTTGATGCTTCAGGGCAGAAATCGATATACGCTTCATCCATCACAACAATCGCTTTGTCTTGTGTCATTTCAAGCAGCTTGATGATGTCTTTGCGATCAACCAAATTACCGGTTGGGTTATTTGGACTACAAACAAAGACCACTTTTACGTTGTCAAGTTGAGCTTCAATAGCAGGAAGATCCAATTGCCATTCAGAAGTCAGAGGCACCACTTTACGCTCAACACCAATCGTCTCTGCACTGATTGCGTACATACCGTAAGTGGGTGGGCAGTAAAGAATAGCGTCTTCGTTCGGCTCACAGAAAGCACGAATCAGTAGTTCAATGCCTTCGTCAGCACCACGAGTAGTCAACGTTTGCTCTGGTGCAACACCCGCATATTGAGCGTAAGCATCGATTAGCTCTTTAGGCTGACACTCGCTGTAGCGATTAAGTCGAGTCAGATTTAAGGTGTACTCGTTATCAAACGGAGATTCGTTGGCGTTCAACCATACATCTCCGCTGCCACCAATGCGTCTTGCAGACAAGTAAGGTGTTAGAGCCTGAACTTGTTTTCTTGCTAACTTTTCCATGCCCTACCCTTATTTCGCTTTATTTAGCTGTTCAAATCGATTTAATTTTTCAACTCGGATGGTCACCGCACGTTTGTGTGCGTCCAAACCTTCGGCTTCCGCCATTGTGACTACCGTTGGCGCTAGGCCTTGTAAGCCATCAGCTGTTAACTCTTGTACCGTCATACGCTTAGAGAAATCCGCCAAACCTAGGCTTGAATAAGTCTTGGTATAGCCGTAAGTCGGAAGAACGTGGTTTGTGCCTGATGCGTAGTCACCTGCAGATTCTGGAGACCAGTCACCCAAGAAGATTGAACCTGCATTATCTAGTAATGGCAGCAGTTCACGTGGACTCTTGGTCTGAACAATCAAGTGTTCCGGGCCATAGAAATTCGAAATCGCAATCGCTTGAGTGATCGATTCAGCAATGATGATTAGACTTGAAGCCAATGCTTGCTGAGCGATGTTCGCACGAGACAGCTCTTTCAGTTGCTTCTGAACTGCATCGGTTACTTGGTCGGCAATAACTGGTGATGGTGTTACTAATACAACCTGTGAATCTGGCCCGTGTTCAGCTTGGCTCAGTAGATCAGCAGCAATGAAGTCAGCATCCGCAGTTTCGTCTGCAATCACTAACACTTCAGACGGGCCAGCAGGCATATCAATCGCAGCGCCACGGAAGTCGTTACTTACTTGGCGTTTAGCTTCCGTTACGTAAGCGTTACCTGGGCCGAAGATCTTATCAACCTTAGCAACGCTCTCGGTCCCGTAAGCCATGGCAGCAACGGCTTGACCACCACCAACATTGTAAACCTCATCGATTTTACAAAGATTAGCGACATACAAGATTTCATCCGCGATGGGCGGAGGTGAGCAAAGCACAACCTTACGACAACCCGCAATTTGAGCAGGTACACCTAACATAAGAACCGTTGACGGAAGTGGCGCACTGCCCCCCGGAATATAAAGTCCAACAGTATTAATCGCGCGCGTCACCTGCTCACACACAACACCAGGCTGTGTTTCAACCTTAATTGGCTGTGGCTTTTGAGCTTCATGAAACTTAGCAATGTTGCTGTAAGCTTGCTCCAACGCTTGCTTCATCTCTGGTGTTAGACGAGCACATGCCTCTTCGATCTCACCCGAACTAACTCGGATAGATTCTGGAGTCACACCATCAAACTTTTCAGTCAGTTCCTTAAGTGCGGCATCGCCTTCATTTCGTACTTTTGCAATAACATCAGAAACAGTCGCTGTGATGTTTGCACCTTCAGTAATAGCTGGACGCTCTAATACCGAGTCTTGCTGTGATTCACTTAAAGATTGCCAAACAACGGTTCTCATCGTCACTACCCCATCATTTTTTCGATTGGTAATACTAGAAT
>NZ_JBFRVX010000496.1:4247-4504 GCF_041475345.1 Vibrio sp. 10N.222.48.A3
TACTAGAATCGAGCTTGCACCCAACTCTTTCAGCTGTTCCATAGTTTCCCAGAACAAGTTCTCTGTACTTACGAGGTGAACGGCAACTTTGTCTTTGTCTGTAGATAGAGGAAGAACCGTAGGATCTTCAGCCCCAGGTAGTAGAGCTTTGATTTGCTCTAGCTGAGACGTTGGTGCGTGAAGCATGATGTACTTCGACTCTTTCGCTTGTTGAACACCCTGCATACGAGTCAGTAGTTTTTCAATCAATGCCGTTT
>NZ_JBFRVX010000497.1:0-12277 GCF_041475345.1 Vibrio sp. 10N.222.48.A3
GCGTTAATGGGCTTCTTGTCTCAAAGACTGGCGGGCTCTTCTCTCGGAATGACAGGTTTGTCTCGTAGAGTCTTGGGAGTAGGGCTACTTGCTACTCCTTCTATTGCCTTTGCGGCAACGCCTCCTTCTCTCGATTTAGCGACCACCTTTGGGTCGCTAATTTTCGTTATAGCCTTCATTTTATTTATTGCTTGGCTACTGAAGCGAATGCAAGTGCCTGCGATGTCGAATCAACAAGGTTTGGCTATTATTAGGCAAATTCCGGTAGGCACAAAAGAACGTATCGCTATTGTACAAGCGGGTGATGAACAGTTCTTGGTAGGCATTACCACACAATCGATTCAGCTGATCTCTAAGCTCGATAAACCTCTCACTCAGGAGATGCTGGAAAAAAGTACATTTTCAAGTCAGCTTTCCCAGCTAATAAAAAAAGATGCAAACAAGTAACGGATTTTTGAATCCATTTTACTTTTGCCATGCCGGATTTTTCCGTACGGTGAAAGTGTGGTTGGTTCAGCTCATCATATTCTGCTCTCTCGTATTTAGCGTGTCAGTATTTGCACAGGTTGAAGATGGCACTGTCATTCCTGCGAATACCGCTGGATCTGAGTCGGTCACCATCAGTACGATGCAGCAAGATCAAGCCAAATCGAAGACTATGACCACTGGTAGCTTAACCGGTAATGGTGGCGGCATACCTGCATTTACCATGACCACCAATGCCAATGGCGGTGAAGACTACTCGATTAACCTGCAAATTCTTGCGTTAATGACCATGCTTGGCTTCTTGCCGGCGATGGTTATTTTGATGACATCGTTCACCCGCATTGTGGTTGTGATGTCTATTTTGCGTCAGGCAATGGGTCTCCAACAAACACCTTCAAACCAAGTGATTATTGGCATTGCGATATTTCTGACCTTCTTCATCATGTCGCCAGTAATCAGTCAGGTCAATGAACAAGCTGTTCAGCCTTATTTGAATGAACAGATATCAGCGCGACAGGCGTTTGATGTTGCCCAAGGGCCGATTAAGTCTTTTATGCTTAAACAGACTCGAATCAAAGATCTTGAAACTTTTGTTGAGATATCCGGTGCGCAAGTAACTAACCCAGAAGATGTTTCAATGGCGGTTCTGATTCCTGCGTTTATCACGTCTGAATTGAAAACAGCTTTCCAGATAGGCTTTATGTTGTTCTTGCCGTTCCTAATTATCGACTTGGTGGTGGCATCAGTTTTGATGGCCATGGGTATGATGATGTTGTCACCAATGATTGTATCGTTGCCGTTTAAGTTGATGTTGTTCGTCCTTGTTGATGGTTGGAATTTGATACTCTCCACACTCGCCGGCAGTTTTGCCTTGTAGCTGGGGGAAGCATGAATCCTGAAATATTCGTAGATTTGTTCCAAGATGCCCTTTGGATGGTACTAATTATGGTGTGCGCCATAATTATTCCTAGCCTGCTGATTGGTTTGGTTGTGGCTGTTTTCCAAGCGGCTACTTCGATCAATGAACAAACTTTAAGTTTCCTACCACGTTTGATCGTGACGTTATTAGCGTTGATGATGTTTGCGCATTGGATGACCCAAATGATGATGGAGTTCTTTTTCGAACTCATCGAACGCTTGCCACAAGTTCTTTACTAAACCGATATGGAATACCCAACGAGCCTTGTACTAGAGTGGTTAGCCAATTATTTTTGGCCCTACACTCGCATCTCAGCCATGCTGATGGTGATGACAGTAACCGGTGCACGCTTTGTGTCGCCGCGTATTCGTCTGTATTTAGGTTTAGCGATCACCTTTGCGGTGATGCCTGCGATCCCCGCTGTTCCTAAAGAGATTGAACTGCTCTCTTTCCAAGGTTTCTTGACTGTATTTGAACAAATCGTGATTGGCGTTGCCATGGGGTTTGTCACCCAATTCATGATTCAAACTTTCGTGATGCTCGGCCAGATATTGGGTATGCAATCAAGCTTGGGTTTCGCCTCTATGGTGGATCCGGCTAACGGGCAAAACACGCCAGTACTGGGCCAGTTGTTTATGTTGCTAGCGACCATGTTTTTTTTGGAGACAGACGGTCACTTGAAAATGCTGCAGCTGGTGGTGTTCAGCTTTAAGACTTTGCCCATTGGCAGTGGAAGTTTGACCTCTGTTGATTATAGAGAGCTTGCTCTGTGGTTGGGTATCATGTTCAAAACAGCATTAGCAATGTCATTGTCTGGTATTATTGCGCTGCTGACGATTAACCTTTCGTTTGGTGTAATGACGCGTGCGGCACCTCAACTAAATATCTTTTCTTTGGGTTTCTCATTTGCGCTACTCGTGGGCCTATTGCTTTGTTGGTATATCCTTGGCGGCTTATTTAGTCACTATGAGTTATTCTGGATACAAACCGAACAACAGATATGTCGTCTAATCAGGTTAGAGTGCTAGGAGACTAAAATGGCAGAGTCAGACGGTCAAGAACGCACGGAAGACGCCACGCCCAAACGCTTGCAACAGGCCAAAGAGAAAGGGCAGGTTGCAAGGTCAAAAGAGTTAGCGTCGGCGTCGGTACTTATTGTTGGTGCGATTGCTTTAATGTGGTTTGGTGAATCGATGGCGAAAGCTTTGTTCGAAACAATGCAACGTCTGTTTTCTCTGAGTCGGGAAGAAGTTTTTGATACCACAAAACTCCTCGAAATTGCAGGTGGCGCATTAGTGAATCTATTGTTCCCGCTGTTCTTAATCCTGATAACCTTATTTGTTGCAGCCGTCATTGGTGCGGCGGGTGTCGGAGGAATTAATTTCTCTATGCAGGCGGCGATGCCTAAGGCGTCTAAGCTAAACCCACTCAGTGGTATTAAGCGTATGTTTGGTCTGCAGAGTTGGGTTGAACTGTTGAAATCTATCTTGAAAGTGGCACTTGTTTCGGGAATGGCCATCTATCTTATTCAAGCTTCTCAACACGATTTAATGCAACTGAGCATGGAGGTATACCCACAGAATATCTTCCACGCTTTAGATATCTTGCTTAATTTTATTCTGCTGATCAGCTGCTCTTTACTTATCGTGGTGGCGATTGATATCCCGTTCCAGATTTGGCAACACGCCGATCAGCTGAAGATGACCAAACAAGAAATTAAAGATGAACACAAAGATACTGAAGGTAAGCCTGAAGTTAAGGGCCGCATTCGTATGTTGCAAAGAGAAGCTGCCCAGCGCCGTATGATGGCTGACGTACCTCAAGCGGATGTGATTGTGACCAACCCGGAGCATTTCTCGGTGGCTCTACGCTATAAGCAGAATCAAGACAAAGCCCCCGTTGTAGTTGCGAAAGGTGTTGATCATATGGCAATGAAGATCCGTGAAATTGCCCGTGAAAATGACATCTATATTGTTCCTGCGCCACCATTGGCTAGGGCGCTTTATCACACTACCGAACTAGAACAACAAATTCCTGACGGTCTGTTTACAGCAGTTGCTCAAGTGCTTGCATATGTGTTTCAACTGAAACAGTACCGAAAACGAGGCGGAGAGAGGCCAAAACTCCAAGATTCTAATATGCCGATCCCACCTGATTTACGACATTAGATCAATTGCTTGAGCTCTGCTTGATGAACCCTGATAATAGCGGGCTAGCTAATCCTCTTTTTAGAGAGGCGATGGCAATAATTTGACGAAAAGTGTTGGTACAGTGTTTGCTATATCAACCCCGAATATTATAAGCCGATCATTAATAACCTTAGCATTGTAAATCTGAGTATTATAAGCCCAGTCATTATAAATCCTAGCGTTATAAATCCCGAGCATATAAAGCTTAGTATTATAAACCTGTGCATTTGAACCTATGCACTATAAACCATAGCAACATAGCTTAGACCTGAGCCTCAAATAGCTTAGTGAGATGGCTACAACATAGCGAAACTGTCTAGACTTATGAAATTCTCCCTGCCTTTTGCGGACAAGCTGCCTAAAATCCCTAATCGTGCGATGCCTGCAATTGGCGCACCCGTTATGGTACTTGCGACGCTCGCTATGGTGGTGTTGCCAATACCAGCCTTCTTGTTGGACATGTTCTTCACTTTCAACATTGCACTGTCCATGGTTGTGTTACTGGTTTCGGTTTATACCCGCAGGCCTTTGGACTTCGCTGCATTCCCGACCGTACTTCTGATTGCGACTCTACTTCGATTAGCTTTGAACGTTGCTTCGACACGTGTGGTATTGCTTCATGGTCACGAAGGTGGTGACGCGGCCGGTAACGTTATTGAAGCCTTCGGTAACGTGGTTATCGGCGGTAACTACGCGGTAGGTCTAGTGGTGTTTTTGATTTTGATGATCATCAACTTCATGGTTGTAACCAAAGGTGCGGGTCGTATTTCGGAAGTAAGTGCGCGTTTCACCCTAGATGCCCTACCGGGTAAACAGATGGCAATCGATGCCGACTTGAATGCGGGTTTGATCGACCAAGATCAGGCTCGTACTCGACGTTTTGAAGTGACCAAAGAGGCCGACTTCTACGGCTCGATGGACGGTGCATCTAAGTTTGTTAAAGGCGATGCAATAGCCGGTATCTTGATATTGTTCATCAACATCATTGGCGGCTTGAGTATCGGTATGGCTCAGTTTGACCTTGGTTTTGGTGAGGCCATCGAAATCTATACGCTACTGACTATCGGTGACGGTCTGGTTGCACAAATACCATCGCTGTTACTTTCTATTGCTGCGGCGATGATGGTAACGCGTCAAAATACTGATGAAGACATGGGCGAACAACTTGTCTTCCAAATGTTCGATAATCCTAAAGCCCTAATGATCACCGCTGCTATCCTCGGCATCATGGGTATTGTTCCTGGTATGCCACATTTCTCCTTCTTGAGCCTTGCTGTGGTTGCTGGGGCTGGGGCTTACTTTATCGATAAAAAGAACAAGGCAAAGGTAGAAGAGAAAAATCTACCTGCAACCGCTAATGCCAATGGTGATAAGCCCGCATCGCAAAAAGAACTGTCTTGGGATGATGTTCAACCGGTAGATATTATTGGTCTCGAAGTGGGGTACCGCTTGATTCCTTTGGTCGATAGAGACCAAGGTGGTGAATTGCTTGAGCGCGTGAAAGGTGTACGGAAAAAGCTGTCTCAAGATTTTGGTTTCTTGATTCCAGCAGTACACATTCGCGATAATCTGGAACTGACACCAAACAGCTATCGAATTACCCTGATGGGGGTAGCGGTTGGTGAGGCTGAGATCAAGCCGGACATGGAGCTCGCGATTAACCCTGGCCAAGTCTATGGGATGATAGATGGAGAGCCGACGATTGACCCTGCCTTTGGCCTTGAAGCCGTCTGGATTCGTGAAGAGCAGCGTGAACACGCACAAGCCTTAGGTTATACGGTTGTAGACTCTTCAACCGTACTTGCCACACACCTTAGCCAGCAGTTAACGAATAACGCTTCACAGTTGATTGGCCACGAAGAAGTTCAAAACTTACTTGAGATGCTTAGCCGATCAACACCTAAGCTGGTGGAAGGTTTTGTACCGGATCAATTACAGCTTGGTGTGGTTGTGAAAGTTCTACAAAACCTACTGAATGAAGCGATTCCAATTCGTGATATTCGAACCATTGTCCAAACTTTGTCGGAGTACTCTTCTAAGAGTCAAGAACCTGACATATTAACTGCAGCTGTTCGTATCTCACTAAAACGACTAATTGTTCAAGAAATCAATGGTATAGAGCCAGAATTACCAGTTATAACCTTGATTCCTGAATTGGAACAAATCTTGCATCAAACCATGCAGGCATCCGGCGGAGAATCTGCTGGTATTGAACCTGGTTTAGCCGAACGTTTACAGACCTCACTCAGTAACGCGACACAAGAGCAAGAACTGAAAGGTGAGCCAGCGGTATTATTGACCTCTGGTGTTTTACGTTCGACTCTGGCTAAGTTCGTGAAAAACACGATCCCAAGCTTGAGAGTATTATCTTACCAAGAGATACCAGACGAAAAGCAGATACGTATAGTACAAGCTGTTGGTAATTAAGCCGCCTAATTAGAACGGACGATCGAATTGAAAATTAAACGATTTTTTGCAAAAGATATGCGAACAGCCCTGCTCCAAGTTAAAGAAGAACTTGGCTCAGAAGCGGTGATCATGTCTAACAAAAAGGTCGCAGGTGGTGTGGAAATTGTTGCCGCTATTGATGGCGATTCCAGCCCGTCGACAGCAAGTCCCAGACTCAATAAACCTCAGCAGCCTACGCAAAGCCAGTACACTCAAATGTCTGAGCCCAAATTGCCAACTGGGCGTCGTCAATTAGATGATGACAAGGTTAGCATCCAGCCGAATGCAGAAGGTGGACGCTCAATGACCAAGCGCTTTGCGAATATGCTAAAGCAATACAGTCATGGCGCCGACGATGATCAACAACATCGCGCTGAAAACGAAGACTCGTTATCAGCATTGCTCAATCGCCAGTCAAGTAACGGTCATCAACCTCAGAGTAGCCAGCATTCTAGCGGCACCCTTGACTCGGCCTTTGCTCGTGAAACGGGTTTATCTAAATTGATTGCCGAAGATCGCAGAGTAGAGCGTCCAGCACCTCGCTTAGATCCTACCCGTTATGATCGTGGTCGTGAGAATGCTCAATCCAAAGGTTCAGATACTGAAATGGAAACGATGCGCGACGAGATGACTTCAATTCGTCGTTTGTTAGAGCACCAAGTCTCTGGACTCATGTGGCAAGAAGTCGAACGTCGCGAACCTTTGCGAGCGATGCTTATCAAGCGCCTAGAACGTATGGGTGTTTCGGCAGAACTCGCCGATCAAATGGCCTGTTACATTCCAGAAGACACAAAACCAGCACGAGCATGGAAAGCCTTGCTTGCTCTGGTCGCGGATCAAATCTCAGTAACACAAAAAGATATTTTAAAACGCGGCGGTATTGTGGCCTTACTTGGCCCGACTGGCGTAGGTAAAACAACAACCGTTGCTAAGCTCGCAGCCCGCGCAGCAATGGAGTACGGTGCAGACAACGTAGCGCTTGTGACAACGGACACATATCGCATAGGTGCACATGAGCAGTTATCGATTTATGGTCGAATTATGGGTTGTCCTGTAAGAGTTGCTAAAGATTCTAGTGAATTGGCCGATGTAATATATCAGTTACGTAATCGTCGCCTGATTCTAGTCGATACTGCAGGTATGGGGCAGCGAGATGTTCGCCTATCTGAGCAGTTAGACACATTGATGCAAGAGAGTGGTTCCGTTATCAATAGTTACCTTGTGTTACCCGCAACCGCGCAACGCAAAGTACTACAAGAAACCATTGAACACTTTAGAAGAATCCCGCTGTCGGGATGTATCCTGACGAAGCTGGACGAATCGCTTAGTTTGGGTGAGTTCATCAGTGTGGTAATACAAAATGCATTGCCAGTTGCTTATATAGCAAATGGTCAACGAGTTCCTGAAGATATCGTTATTGCTCAGCCAAAGTACATGATTGCTAAGGCCAATGAGTTATTAGAAAAATCGACAGAGAATGAACCTCATTACTGGAATAGCGATTCTGAAGGGCTCTAGGCGGCGGATAAATATGAATGAGAATATGATACACGATCAAGCTAGCGGCCTCCGTCGCTTAACCCAGCCTTCACTCACAAAAGTTATCGCTGTAACGGGTGGCAAGGGAGGCGTAG
Organism: Vibrio sp. 10N.222.48.A3; assembly: GCF_041475345.1. Lineage (NCBI taxonomy): Bacteria > Pseudomonadati > Pseudomonadota > Gammaproteobacteria > Vibrionales > Vibrionaceae > Vibrio > Vibrio sp. 10N.222.48.A3. Next base: position 7,677 of record NZ_JBFRVX010000497.1, read on the forward strand.
GTAAATCGAATGTAACGTTAGGTATGGCTATTTGTATGGCTCGCCAAGGCAAGAAAGTCATGGTACTGGATGCCGATTTAGGATTAGCTAACGTAGACATCATGCTCGGCATTCGTTCTAAACGAAATCTTGGGCATGTGTTGGCTGGCGAGTGTGAACTTAAGGATGCGATTGTCGAAGGGCCGCACGGAATTAAAATTATTCCAGCGACATCAGGCACACAAAGCATGACTGAACTTTCACACGCTCAACACGCTGGATTGATTCGTGCTTTTGGTTCGCTTGAAGACGAGATGGATATCTTATTGGTTGATACCGCAGCGGGTATATCCGATATGGTCATCAGCTTCTCAAGAGCTGCGCAGGACGTGGTTGTGGTGGTTTGTGATGAACCAACGTCGATTACTGATGCATATGCATTGATTAAGCTGTTGAGTCGAGAGCACCAAGTACAGCGATTCAAAATTGTTGCAAATATGGTCAGAAGCTATCGCGAAGGCCGAGAATTATTTGCAAAGTTGACTTTGGTCACAGAGCGCTTCTTGAATGTGAGCCTCGAACTCGTAGCATGTATTCCTTTAGATGATAAAGTACGTCAATCAGTTAAGAGACAGAAAATCGTAGTCGATGCGTTTCCTCGCTCTCCAGCTGCATTGGCAATCAGCTCTTTGGCTAATAAGGCATTGACCTGGCCAATACCAAAAACACCAAGCGGACACTTGGAGTTTTTTGTTGAAAGGCTGCTGAACCGTACTGAATTTATAGAGGAACCATTTGGTGAATAAAGCGCTTACTTACGATCAACATGCTAATCACAATAGCCAGCAGGCTTTTTTTGAGAAGTACTCTGTGTTGGTTAAGCGTATCGCTCATCATTTGTTGGGGCGATTACCGCCTAATGTATTAGTTGATGACTTGATTCAAGCCGGCATGATTGGCCTGATTGAAGCGCAACAGAACTATGATGGTACCAAAGGCGCAAGCTTTGAGACGTACGCAGGTATTCGAATTCGTGGGGCAATGTTGGATGACATTCGCCGCGGGGATTGGGTCCCGAGATCGGTTCATAAAAATAATCGAGAAATCAGTAGTGCAATCGCGGAATTAGAGGGCACTCTCAATCGCGATCCCAGTGATGCTGAGGTGGCAAAGCACATGGGGCTGAGTTTAGACCAGTATCACAGTGCTTTAACTGATATTAATTGCTCAAAATTGGTAGGGATAGAAGACTTAGGTGTCTCTGATGATGTAATATCTCCGAATGAAGATTCTCAAGATAATACGCCTTTTCAAGGGGTTGCAGATGAATCATTCCGCCAAGCTTTGATCGACTCGATAAAACAACTTCCGGAAAGGGAAGGCCTCGTGCTTTCGCTTTATTACGACGAAGAACTCAATTTAAAAGAGATTGGGGAAGTATTAGGTGTCAGCGAATCTCGTGTCAGCCAAATACTAAGCCAATCTATGCAGCGTTTACGCACTAAGTTAAGTGCTTGGACACAGAACGACTAACAACACTGATTTTATTCAGTGGAGGCTAATTTGAACAAAAACATGAAAATTCTCATTGTTGATGATTTTTCAACGATGCGCCGAATTGTTAAAAACCTACTTCGTGATTTAGGTTTCAACAACACTCAAGAAGCAGACGATGGCTTGACCGCGTTACCTATGCTGAAAAAAGGCGAATTTGATTTCGTGGTAACTGACTGGAACATGCCGGGTATGCAAGGTATTGATCTTCTAAAACACGTCCGTGCAGACGCTGAACTTAAGCACCTTCCAGTGCTTATGATCACAGCAGAAGCTAAGCGTGAGCAGATCATCGAAGCAGCGCAAGCGGGTGTTAATGGTTACATTGTGAAGCCGTTCACTGCCGCAACTCTAAAAGAGAAACTCGACAAGATTTTTGAGCGTTTATAAGCACTCATAATAACCTGTTTCAGGCGCTTCATAGAGAGACATTAACTTTTTTGTTTCCCGTTTACCTCTAAAGCTGAAGCGTCACAAACTATGCGGAGTAAGGCCGGACTCAGGATGATTTCATTAGAACAAGCAAAAAAATTAGTAGAGCTGCTTGAAAACGACGAGCAGCAAGGTGCTGATTCTCTTGTTAGAAGCATTTATGAAGATAATTTTAATCTTCAAGATAACCCAATGCTTCAAGAAATAGGCAGTCTGACTCGTGACCTCCATGATTCTTTGACACAATTCAACTTTGACGAGCGTATTAACGTTATCGCAAATGATGAAATCCCTGACGCCAGGGATCGCCTTCAATATGTCATTGATAAAACGGAAGTTGCGGCGAACAAAACGATGGACGCTGTCGATCGCTGTATGCCAATTGCAACTAATTTACACGAGTGTTTACTTCAAGTAAGGCCTCAATGGAATGAACTGATGCATGGCCGCATTGAGCTAGTAACATTCAAAGCTTTATGCCACCGCATTGATGGATTACTTGTCCAAGTAGAAGGTGATAGTACTGAACTACGTGGACAACTGACTGAAATCTTGATGGCTCAGGATTTCCAAGATTTAACTGGGCAGATTATTAGCAAAGTTATTACCTTGGTGAATGAGGTTGAAGGACGTCTGGTAGAGATTCTCACCGTATTCGGTGCGAATCAAATAGAACCAACACCAGAGACAGAGAAGAAGTCATCTATTGCTCCAGAGGGTCCGATCATGAACCCAGAAGCTCGTGAGGATGCTGTTGCATCTCAAGATGAAGTCGACGATTTGTTATCCAGTCTTGGATTTTAAAGGTAACGTATGAGCTACGATTTAGACGAAGATATTCTTCAGGACTTTTTAGTCGAAGCAGGAGAGATCCTCGAACTCCTATCAGAACAACTGGTAGAGCTAGAGAATAACCCTGACGACAAAGAACTACTAAACGCTATTTTCCGTGGTTTCCATACAGTAAAAGGTGGTGCTGGTTTCCTAGCATTGACCGAGCTGGTGGATACTTGTCATGGTGCTGAGAATGTGTTCGACATTCTAAGAAATGGCCAACGCAGTGTAACATCAGGACTGATGGATACGATGCTACAGGCTTTAGATACAGTCAATGTACAGTTTAAAGCCGTGCAAGATGAGGAAGCTTTAGTACCAGCAGACCAATCTTTACTGGATGAACTTCATCGCCTCTGTAAGCCAGAGTCTGAAGATGAAGTTGTGGCAGTAGAAGCTCCAGCACCGGTTATCTCTGAGCCTATCGTTGCAGCTCCTGAGCCTGTTATTGCTCAGGAACCTACTGTTGAAAGTACAAACATCAGTGCATCTTCCGTGGATGATATTTCTGAAGATGAATTTGAGCGTTTACTTGATGAACTTCACGGCAAGGGTGGTTCACCAACGACATCATCTGTAGACACACCAGCGCCAGCACCTGTGGCACCTCAGCCAGTTGCTGCGAGTGGTGACATTACTGACGACGAATTTGAAAAGTTGTTAGATGAGTTGCATGGTGCAGGTCAAAGCCCGACAGCTGCAAGCTCAACGCCACCACCACCTCCTCCAGTCGCTCCGGTAGCCAAAGCACCAGTAAAGTCTGAAGGCGATGACCTAATGACTGATGCTGAGTTTGAGAGTTTACTTGACCAGTTACACGGTTCAGGTAACGGCCCTTCAATTGAAGAGTTGGATGCTGCGACTAAGCCTGTACAAGCGAAGCCTGAGCCTGTTGCGCCGAAAGTCGCTCCTAAACCACAGCCTGCTCCTGTTGCTGTAAAAGCAGAGCCTAAGCCTAGCGTACCAGCAAAAGCTGAAGTTAAAGCGCCTGCGAAGAAGCAGCAAGCTGAAGCCACAGTTCGTGTTGATACATCAACACTGGATACCATCATGAACATGGTGGGTGAGCTAGTATTGGTTCGTAACCGCCTCGTTAGCTTAGGTTTAAACAGCAACGACGAAGAAATGTCGAAAGCTGTCTCTAACTTAGATGTTGTTACTGCTGACCTACAAGGTGCAGTAATGAAGACGCGTATGCAGCCGATCAAGAAAGTATTTGGTCGCTTCCCTCGCGTTGTCCGTGACCTTGCTCGTACCTTGAAGAAGGACATCGTTCTTGAAATGCGTGGCGAAGAAACGGATCTTGATAAAAACTTAGTAGAAGCACTTGCTGATCCCCTGATTCACTTGGTGAGAAACTCTGTCGATCATGGTATCGAAATGCCGGACGACCGTGTTGCTGCGGGTAAATCTAAAACCGGTAAAGTGATTCTGTCTGCCTCTCAAGAAGGCGATCACATTGAACTGGCTATCGTTGATGATGGCGGCGGTATGGACCCTGATAAGCTTCGTGCAATCGCGGTTAAGCGCGGTCTGATGGATGATGATGCAGCGTCTCGCCTAACAAATAAAGAGTGTTTCAATCTAATCTTTGCTCCTGGCTTTTCAAGTAAAGAAAAGATCTCAGATATCTCTGGCCGTGGTGTAGGTATGGACGTTGTGAAAACAGCGATCAACACACTGAATGGTTCTATTGATATCGATTCAGAGATGGGCCAAGGCACCAAGATAACCATTAAGGTTCCGTTGACACTTGCGATTCTACCAACCTTAATGGTCGGTGTTGCGGGTCACCCGTTCGC
>NZ_JBFRVX010000498.1:0-2362 GCF_041475345.1 Vibrio sp. 10N.222.48.A3
TCAGGCACTGTCAGCACTAGCCAAAGCGCAAAACGCCCCACTCATCGAAAAAGCGGTCAGCTTTGCCCTGAACCACCTCTCAGAGCGAGAAGCGGCTTTTAGCCAAAAAGCCTTAGTAGTGGAAGCGGTGCGTTACGCCTTTGAAGAAGCCGGAGGCTCTATTTCCAAAGAGCAGGTTGAAACAGAGCTGAATAAACGCAGCAACACCCTCTCTGCAGAGTACAGTGACGGCACACGCTGGACGACGCAAGCCGCGCTGGAGACTGAAAAGCGCATCTTACAAAACATCGATGATGGTAAAGGCCAACATCAACCTTTTGCAACGCCTAAGCAGGTGCAAGACTTTCTCGATACCAAGCCTCGCTTAACCCAAGGGCAAAAGGACGCCATCACCCTTATCTCAACCACCAAGGACAGCTTTGTGGCCATCCAAGGGTTAGCCGGTACAGGTAAGTCCACCATGCTTGAATCCAATATTGAACTTATCCAGTTAGTCAAAGAAGCCAGCCAGCAGCCAGAGCAAAGCGTCATCGGTCTTGCGCCCACGCACGCCGCGGTTGCAGAGCTAGAAAGCAAAGGCGTGAAAGCGCAAACGCTAGACAGTTTGCTTTCTGACATCCGACAAGGCAATCGAGAAGCCAGTGACTATCAACACACCTTGTTCTTTCTCGATGAAAGCTCCATGGTCAGCAACAAGCAAGCCGATGAGTTCACAAAGCTGGTCAATGACAGTCAGTCCAAAACAGCCAAATTGGGCGATAAAGAGCAGCTTTTATCACTCAGTGCCGGTAAACCCTTTGAGCTGGCCATAAGCCAAGGCCGCATCGATACCGCTTACATGACCGATATGGTACGTCCACAAAATGACACCCTGCACAATGCACAGCAAAACACCATTGATAAACAGCCACTCAGCGCCCTAGATAAACTCCAGCAGCAAGCCCCTGATACTCAAAGCAACAGTCAACATGTCATTTCCACGTTGGATGAAAACGACAAAGACCGACGCAGAGCGCAGCTCACCGCCACAGAGAAGCTGCCCTACATGGTCGCCAAAGACTATTTAGAGCGCACCCCCGAAACGCGAGACAACACACTGATTATCGCGTACACCAACCAGGAGCGAGACACCATCACCGAACACATCCGTGTCGGTTTGATGAAACAGAGTGAGTTAGGCAAAGAGAACGTCGTCGCAACCCGGCTACGCTCAATCGGCGCCACGGGTGAAGAGCTCACTACCATGATGCCGTATCAAAAAGGCTTGATATTGAGCACCAGACCCGGTGAGTACGCGACAATCACTCACGTTGACTCAGAGCATGGCGTGGTGACACTTCAAGACGCAGCGACAGGTAAGACTAGGCCATTCTTACCGCGCAACCGTGACCACCGCTTCACCACCCTGTTCTCTACGTCAGAAAAACCACTCTCAACGGGCGATAAAATCATCACCCGTTTTACCGATAAAGAGCGCAGTATCAAAGCCAACGTGGAGTACCGCATCACGCAAGCGACTACAGACCGTGTTATCGCTCAATCTAAGACAGGACAAACACTCAACCTTAACCCTAATGCGCTTAAAGACGGGCACTGGGACTACGCTTACAGTCGAACCGCAGACATGGCGCAAGGGTCCACCTATCAACACGTCATTAGCGCGATACAAAGCAAAGGCGCACTGACCAACTTAAGACGCGCCGGTATCGATGTGACTCGTGCCAGTCAGCACATTCGGCTCTATACCGACAACACAAAACAATTGGTCAAAAGCTGGCTTTCTAAAGAGAGCCATAAAGCCAGTGCGATAGAAACCCTCAACCAAATTCCACCCAAAGACACCACCTACTTTAACCGTAATGCACTCCCTCATGAGGACGTCCGGTTCCAAAATAAAAGCGGTGACTTTGACTACAACACATTTAGGGAGCACATCAATACGCAGCTACCAAAATACACCGAAAGCCTCGCCATTCAGTTATTAGGCCAGCCGAATCAATCCAAATCAGACCGGGATTATTTAACCTTTGGTATTGGAAAATCGGCCATTAAAGTCACCTTAACTGGAGAGCATCGCGGGTATTTCAAAGACTACACCACAGGCGAAAAAGGCGCATTGATTAACCTAATCATGAGTCATAAGGAAATGAATTATAAAGCCGCGATGAATGAAGCGCACAAGATGATCAACGAACCGGAAAAATATCAACTGGAGGAAAACAGTAAACACGACAAATTACTGAGCACCACCCCAAGGCATATTGCGCAGTTTGAAGAACGGGCTAAGGATTATATCAATCAAAGCTTACCGATGGATAACACACTGGCCCAAACGTACTTAAACAAGCTCGGTGTCAATAAC
>NZ_JBFRVX010000499.1:0-3032 GCF_041475345.1 Vibrio sp. 10N.222.48.A3
ACCCTGTTGCTGCCCCTGTGTAACGGTGGCTGACACCACTGCCTACAATATTTCCTTGGAACAGCCGAATAGGCGGGCTTTTTTCTAGCGTTAACTTGTCGTCATTCATCGACATCAAGTTGTTGATCTGTGCCGACGAAGCCTTGATGGATTGAAACTTAGAAATTGAGTTATAGATGCCCATTATCGGGCCTAGTGCTTTCCAAACGAGAATAACGGTTGCGAGCATCGCGCCCGCATCAGAAGTGCCTTCCATGACTCCGATTACTGCGGTCACGATACTTGCAGTACCAATCACCTGAATCAAACTACCGCCAGCAGCCTGAATTTTACTGTTGGTTACAGCTACATTCTCCGCATCACTAGTGCTTTGCATATGGGAGGCACTAAAACGAGATTGAACCACGCGCAGTAAAGGCAAACCTTGAATGGTCTTGATACCACGAAGGATTTCATTCCATTGATAAGAGACCATGGCGTTAGCGCGAGAGCTTTTAGATGTAGCTTGTGAGTAGATGTAACGAGAGTAAACACAGAACACCAACATTAATATTAAGCCACCCATCACCACAAGTGCAGCCGTGCCAGACATCAGAGCAATGGCGATGATAAATACAATCACAAACGGCATATCAAAATAGCTGAGCGTTGATTCTGCAGTCACTAAGCGGCGGAACGTATCGATATCTTTCAAACGAGCCAACTGCGACGAAACCCCAGCGGTTGATGTCATCGCGTAGGGCAGCCAGAGAAGTTTCGATATTACGGCTTGTGAGATGTGCACCGCGAGATCTTTACCGGAAGTGGCAATGATATTTACCCGCATTTTCTTAAAGAAGTATTCAGAGAAGCCAACAATAATGGCGAATAAGGTTAACCAATAGAGTGTGGCTTGAGAGCTCGAAGTCAGTGCGAAGTTATAGACACTCATGATGAAGAATGGCTGCAATGCACCGAGAATACTGATGACGAAACTCAGAATGATCAGGCTTTTAAGTTCATTGTTGTAACGATAGAAAGCGTATTTTATCCAATTGCTTCTATCTTGCGATTCCGGAGGTGGTTCGCGGAACAGACGAGAATATTCGCTAATAGAAATCAGCAAGCAGGGCTTTTTACACATTGGGTATTCAATGGTGTTGTTGTTCGTGTAATCAAACAGCAGCAACTTCCCATCTTTTGTCCCTAAGAAGATGGCACTGAGGTTTTCTATCTCAATAAAGCACGGGTGAGGATATTTATCGATATTCTCGAGTGTCTTTAGTTTGGTCACATCACAGCGGTATCCAAGGCGCTCTATGGTTGCTGTAAAGCTATCACCGTCTTTGGGTTTTGGAATAAAAGCATCGCTGAGTATAGCGGGCGTGCCTTCCCATTCGAGTGCTATCAAGGTGTAGGCCAAACCACGAATAAGTGGCGATTGACTGTAACGTTCGTCGTATCCACTAGATTCAAAATCCAAGACACGTTGCGGCACATTATTGAAGTCTACTAGGATACTCATTGGTCACCTCCGGTAAGTTTTACGCGTTTGAGGCGGTGGTTGAGTTTGTCCATTTTATTGCTGGCGATGATTAAGATTTTGTCATTGGCACGATAGGCAGTACTGGTCAGTACGACGCGTGCAAATTCTTCATCAAAGACGCAGTCTATATCGTCGAATATCAACACACGCTTACTGGCGAGCAGGGCACGGACTAATAACAGAGCATAGCCAACTTGGCGTGAGAATGGGTTACGCATGTGACCTTTGAGCTCGGTATAGAAACCTGCAGGCAGCCCATCAATTTGAGCCTTGATGTTCATGGTTTCACATAAGGCGAAAGCCGTATTGTTCAGGCTTGGACGGAAACAGGTTAGGTTATCAATAATGGTCCCTTCCACGAATGAACTTGTTTTATCGACCATCAGCACGCTGTTACGCCAAACGTTGTAGTTTACGTCACTCAGAGGCGTGTCATTAATCATGATGTCCAGTTTGTTATCATTGTTCTGACGTGTAATACAGTTGGCAAGGTGGGTCTTGCCGGAGCCACTTTTCCCGGTAAGCAAATAAGTTTGTCCGAGTTCGAATTCGATACGCTGCTTTTCAGAATATTTAACAGAAATACGTTCTACTTCGGTCGTCTCATGTTGATGTTCAACCGACGCGGCCAGTTCAAGAAGTTCGGCGATACGTTGTATATGGAGCTTGTTTAGTTCCCAGCGGCTCGCGGTACGCATCACTTGTTGGTAGGGCGCGAAGTAACGATTGGTAAGCATGATTATCGCGGCCATAATGCCTTGGCTTGACTCCATATTGATCACGGCTGTTGCCAATACCACAACAACACAAGCAATCGAGAGTTGTTGGATGAGCGCTAAGATTAAGCCAAAATTCGATTCAATCTGTTCGTATTTGATGTTTTCAACTTCACGTTCCTCGACCATTTGGGTCATCAGGCTTTCAACGCGGTATTCCATGTTTCGAGCTTTGATATCCAGAGGGCTAGAAATGATTTCAATGATTTTGGATGTGGTTAAGCCCTCTATATCGGACTTGTTTTGTAAGCTGCCAATCTTCTGCTTAGAAAGGCTCCAAGCGAAAATGGCTAAAATGAGCGAGGCAATCAGAAGCGTCACGCCAGCCCATATGTTGATCAGACCAATAATGAGGATGGTGATCACGCTGACAGCAAGGTTTATCAGGGCTCGAACCGATTCGCCGCCAAAGAAGGTTTTCAACTCAGGAATGGTTGAGATTCGCTCTAGGTATTCGCCCGGTTCTAAGCGGCGAAATTTAGAGATCTCAGCCAAACAGATGGATTGGAATACCTTGTTGGTTAAGTTGGTCTCAAACTGCCTCATGATGACGGAAGATATCTTCTCTTCCTGATTTTTCAGGTGGTAGTCGAGGAAGATAGAAATCAGGATAATCGCGAACAGCAAGAACAACGTATCTTGTGCTTGGTTTGGTAATACTCGGTCGAAAATGATCAGAATGGAGAAGGGCAGTACCAAGCCAAATAGAGTGGAAATTATTGTAGAGAAAG
>NZ_JBFRVX010000500.1:0-2954 GCF_041475345.1 Vibrio sp. 10N.222.48.A3
ATACACAGATAGAGGTTTCGCTAGCTAATTGGATAATTTTTAAAGAAAAAACTGCAAAGTCGAAGAATTATCTCATTTTGATGAAAGAGAGGATGAATACTTTTTCAACGGTCAGGCAAATATCGGCACAATGGCATTGACCTTACCCTAAGGGGAACGTTTATAGTTGCGTTGTAAATTCAAAGGTAAGCTATGACAAACACATTCCGAAAAACTTGGATTATTGTTTTCAGCATCATTGCGATGTTGATGTCTAGCTATGCCTCAAGCTCCTCAGCCTTGATGACTGAAGTAATGATGTTGGAAATGAGCTCGGGTAAGTCGGCTTGTTACCACAGCGATACTTCGGTTAATGACTCAAAGGCGGGATGCCATGTGATGAGTGAAGAAGTACACGCTGAAGACTCTAACATGAGTGCCCATGCTTTGATGGCTCAATTCGATATGTCTTCAATGAGCGAAGACGGCAGTCCGATGATGGGTAACCATTGTTCGAGTGCCGATTGCTGTGCCTCAATGTGTTCTGCAAGTCCCTATCCAATCCAGGCTGTTCAAGCCGTTGATCAACTTTCCTTTTCATTAGCTCGTTTTCAATCGGTCACGATTGGCCAGAAAGTCGCACGCGCTCAATCTTTGCTACGCCCACCTTCCGCATAAATCTATATCTAAAAATACAGTTATATCAGTTAGATAAATCTGATAAGCCATTCTTTTTTATGCGCTAATTAGCGCTAGATATGGACATTCATTGTGAATATGAAACCAACAACCTCTGTGTTTGTCATGAACACGAGCTTAGTGGTTGCTGCTGCCTTGCCTATGGCCTTGTTTTCAAGTGCTACGCTCGCGGCTACCACGGCGTCAGCTTCAAATGCTCAACACATTTCAGCACATGACCAAGCAAGCTCGACGCAGCAACTCAATACACTGATTGAGATTGCTTTAAGCGAAGATGGAAATCGCAAACAGTACTTTGCTCAGTCTCAAGCGATGCGAGAAACGGGCATTGCCAGCGCAACCTTGATGGATCCGAAACTAAAAGTCGGATTTGGTGGTCTGCCAGTCGATCGCTTCCAGTTTGATGAAGACCCAATGACCAATATCTCGGTTGGTCTGATGCAGCAATTTGAACGTGGCGATACGCTGGATCTACAGCAGAAAAAAGCGGGGCAGCAAGCGGATGGTTTGGCTTTGCAGGTGCAAGCAAGAGAATTGACGGTTGCGAATAGCATGACGCAGCTTTGGCTTGAGTTAGGTTATCAGCAAAAGGCTGAGTCGGTGATTCGTCAAAATCGTCGTTTGTTGGTTGAGCTTGAAAACTATGTACAAACCAATTACTCGATTGGTAAAAGTGAAGCGCAAGATCTGCTTAATGCTCAGCTCCAAGTGAGCAAGCTTGATGAGAAACTTCAGGCAAACCAGCAGGTTCAGCGTCGTCTAATCTCTCAGCTTTCTGAATGGTTGGGTTCTGATTGGCTAGGCTCTCAGGTTCTTGATTCTCAGGGCACACTGAATGCAACTAACCAAATCGATTGGTCGTTGTTGGAAAGCAAATTAGCGACCAATATCGATTCATCCAAGCACTACCAGCTACTGACTGACCATCCTTTGGTTAAGATCTCCGATGTCAGTATTTCCTCCAATCAAACTCAGGTTGAGTTAGCAGAGCAAGCTTATACGCCACAGTTTGGGGTCGAAGTGATGTATGCACACCGTCAAGCCAACAACATGGCGGGTGAACCTGCTTCTGATCTGGTGAGTGCTTATCTGACAGTCGACATCCCGCTGTTTACAGGGAACCGACAAGATAAAAACTTATCGGCTGCTCAGTATCAAGTTGGTGCGGCTAAATCTCAAAAAGACACCTTACTTTCCCAAATGAACGCACAAGTGAACGCATTGCTGGTGGACAGATCAAATCTGATCCAGCGATTAGAGCGCTATCAAACGTCTTTGCTTCCTCAAACCGCAGCACGAATCAGTGCGGTTGAGAGGGGCTATCAAAACAATACCGCTCAGTTTAACGATGTCATTTTAGCAACGACCGATGAGTTGGCGCTTAAGTTAGAGCAACAACGTTTGATCACCGATCTCAACATCGTTAACAGCAAACTGGCGGCGTTAGTCAGTGGCTTTGAATACCAAGTAAACCAACCACAACTCAACTCAAGCGCAACTAAACACACAGCCAATCAATAAGGGAATAGACAATGAGTACAGTAAAAGTAGCAACAATCGCTTTATTGGTCGGTGGTGCATTGGGTTTTAGTGTGAATCACTTTGTCGTTGGGTCAGCACATAACATGTCAGCAATGGCAACGAGTACAGGCGCCGAAGTAAGTAAACAAACCAAGGATGAACCTCTGTATTGGGTGGCTCCGATGGACCCAAATTATCAGCGAGACAAGCCGGGTCAGTCACCAATGGGGATGGATCTTATCCCTGTATATGCTGACGATGTGAACGGCGGAGCCAAAGATAAGCCCGGAACCGTGTTTATTGATTCTTTTGTGGAAAATAACCTTGGCGTGAAAACCGCACAAGTCACGAGAGAAGCGCTATCACCACGCATTGAAACGGTTGGCTACGTGGCATTTGATGAAAGTGCGCTATGGCAAACCAACGTCCGTGTTTCTGGTTGGGTGGAAAAACTCTCCATCAACGCAGTAGGTGAGAAGGTAAACAAAGGTGATGTGCTTTTCACACTCTATTCTCCAGAGCTTGTTAAAGCACAAGACGAGTTGATCAGTGCTTATAAAACGGGTCGTAAAGGTTTGATCAAAGGTTCGACTGAACGCTTAATTACCTTGGGTGTTGATAAGACTCAAATCCGCTCTATTACGCGCAAAGGCAAAGCTTCGCAAACCATTGAAGTCAAAGCGCCAGCTGATGGTGTCATCGCAAGCCTGAATATCCGAGAAGGTGGTTACCTTTCACCTGCACAAGCGGTGATC
>NZ_JBFRVX010000501.1:0-1448 GCF_041475345.1 Vibrio sp. 10N.222.48.A3
TGCACACTTCTGGTGTGAGCTTGCGATGCAAGAACAAGCCGACGGCAACCGCCCTAAAGCGCTTCAGCACTTCAAGAAGGCCCTTTCAGAAGACCCTAAATGTGTTCGAGCCAGTATTGCTTTAGGAAAATTCTATTTAGCCAATGAAGATTATCACAAGACAATTACTTATTTAGAGTCAGTTCTCGAGCAAGATATCGACTTCATTAGTGAAGTCCTGCCAACGCTTGCTGAGTGTTACCACAAACTTGGACAAGAAGCGCAGTTGGTCGAGTTCCTTAAAGCGTGTATTCAGAAGAAAGCCGGTGTTTCCGCTGAGTTGATGCTGGCTCAACTCGTTGCCGACCATGAAGATGTTGGCTCTGCTCAAGAGCTACTGACAAAGCAGCTTGTTAAAAACCCAACCATGAAAGGTTTTTATCGATTAATTGATTATCACCTAGAGGAAGCGGAAGAAGGTAGAGCCAAAGACAGCTTAACAACGCTTCAATCTATGGTTGGTGAACAACTCAAGGTTAAGCCTCATTACCGATGCCGTCAGTGTGGTTTCTCAACTCACTCAATGTATTGGCACTGCCCTTCATGTAAGGGGTGGGGAACGATCAAGCCTATTCGTGGGCTTGATGGTGAATAGATTTGTGGTCATTTTAAGACCAAATTATTAATTGCAGCTTTCGGGCTGCATTTTTATGACTGTTATTTATGGCCTGATTGGTATAAATATTTTGTAGAAAGTTAACTGCGTTAGGAGATGAAATGAACGACCAAAAAATCATTGTAGCATTGGATTATGATAACCAAGCGGATGCGTTAGCCTTTGTCGATCGTATTGACCCAGCATCTTGCCGCCTAAAAGTTGGCAAAGAGATGTTTACTCTGTTTGGCCCTGAATTTGTTCGTGAATTACATAAACGTGGTTTCTCTGTGTTTTTGGACCTTAAGTTCCACGATATCCCGAACACATGTTCAAAAGCGGTACGTGCTGCCGCTGAGATGGGCGTGTGGATGGTGAACGTACACGCGAGCGGTGGCGAGCGTATGATGACGGCTTCTCGTGAAATTTTGGAACCATATGGTAAAGCTCGTCCATTGTTAATCGGTGTGACGGTACTAACCAGTATGGAGCAATCTGACTTAGCGGGTATCGGTCTGGATCTAGAGCCACAGCAACAAGTGATGCGCTTAGCGTCTTTGACTAAAAACTCAGGCCTAGACGGTGTTGTATGTTCTGCACAAGAGGCTTCTTTGCTCAAAGGTGCACTTGGTCAGGAGTTCAAACTAGTAACTCCAGGTATTCGTCCTGTAGGCGCTGATGTTGGTGACCAGAAGCGTATCATGACGCCTTCTAAGGCGATTGAGTCAGGTTCTGACTATCTTGTTATCGGTCGTCCAATTACTCAAGCAGCAGACCCTGCATCAGTACTTGCTGAAATCAACGGCACGCTAGC
>NZ_JBFRVX010000502.1:0-10200 GCF_041475345.1 Vibrio sp. 10N.222.48.A3
ACACCGTGGTCGCCAAACAGACATAGGTGAAGTTTACCGGTCGCAGAAACACGCAGTCGGTTACAACTCTCACAAAAGTCTTTCTCGTAAGGCATGATCAAACCAATTTCACCCTTGTAGTCTGGGTGGACAAACACTTGCGCCGGGCCATCGTTAACAGCTTTGACTTTTAACAGCCAACCATTAGCAATAAGCTGGTTGCGGATCGCAACGCCAGACACATGGTGTTTATCGAACAACTCGTCCATCTCGCCGGTTTTCATCAGCTCGATAAAACGTAATTGAATAGGTTTGTCTTTAATCCAATTAAGGAAGGCTGGTAATTCCTGACTATTGAGGTCTTTCATCAATACGACGTTGACTTTGACTTGTTCAAAGCCAACCTCAAACGCTTTATCAATACCTCGCATAACCTCAGTAAACTTGTTCTCACCAGTGATCTGATGGAACATGCGCGAATCTAAGCTATCCACGCTCACGTTTATATGGGTTAAACCAGCATCACGCCATTGCCCTACTTGTTTCTCCATGCGGTAGCCATTCGTTGTGGTGGCTACTTTTTCAATGCCTGGAGTAGAAGCAACGGTATGTATGATTTCAGGAAAGTCTTTACGCAGACTCGGCTCTCCGCCAGTAATGCGGATCTTTGAGGTACCACAATCAGCAAACGCTTTAACAACGCGTTTGATCTCAGGAACACTTAAAAAAGACGAGTTTTTTTGCCCTGACGGTTTATAACCATCTGGCAAGCAGTAAGTACATTTAAAGTTACAGACGTCTGTAACCGACAAGCGCAAGTAATAAAACTTGCGATGGAATCTATCTTCGAATTGTTGCGCCACGGAACACCTTTCCAAACACGGGAGGCATAATCATTTCCAATTAAGCCCTTGTGACAACATGTCACTGGCTCTTGATGCGTATCGGTACAGCAAATACCACTGTGCGACTTAGCATGCGAGAGCTCGGAGTTATGGCAACTGCACTTTATATTCACACGCGCAGTAGCTGAGTAATAAAATACTTAATATTTGTACGTGAATCTAGCTTTGATGACAAAAAACGAGTCACATCGGCAAAAAAAACGTATCAAACCCTCAAAATAACTCTTGTTGAGTATCTGACGAGAAGCATTTAACCTAAATTATAGTTGGTAATAATCTAACAAGAACAAAAAATGAATATTTACTCTTCAAAGAAAGTTGTCGCAATTGGTGGTGGTCACGGCTTAGGTCGTATGCTTGCGGCATTAAAAGACTTTGGTAGCAACGCGACAGGCATTGTTGCAACCACAGATAACGGTGGATCAACCGGGCGTATTCGAGATTGCCAAGGTGGTATCGCTTGGGGTGATACTCGTAACTGTATCAACCAACTAATCACCGAGCCTTCGATCAGTTCGATGATGTTCGAATACCGCTTTCGCGGTCAAGGTGAACTCGATGGTCACAACCTCGGTAACCTAATGCTGACTGCACTAGACAACCTTTCTGTTCGCCCATTGGAAGCGATCAACCTGATTCGTAACATGCTTAAAGTCGATGTGAATATTGTGCCAATGACGGAACATCCTTCCGATCTCACTGCTTTGTCAATGGACGGCCGTTGGGTTACGGGTGAAACCAACGTTGATGACATGACAGAAAAACTGCGCATGATGGACTTGTCTCCAGAAGTTCCTGCGACCAGAGAAGCCGTTGCAGCTGTCGAACAAGCAGACTGTATCGTGCTTGGCCCGGGAAGTTTTCTAACCAGTGTTATGCCGCCCCTTCTACTGCCAGAAATTGGTAAAGCGATCGCTGATAATACTAAAGCCAAGGTTATCTTCGTTGAAAACCTGTCGCCAGAGCATGGACCTGCTGGGAAAATGACGCTACAAGAGCAATTGGAGTGGTGTGAGCGTACCTGTAAGGCAAGAAAAATTGATATTGTATTAGGTAACGCGCCCCATCCGGAACTTGAAGGGCTTTGGAATTGCGTGACTACTGACCTTGCCTCGCCAAATAGAGATTGGCGACACGACCGTTTAAAACTCCAACAAGCAATTAGGGATCAGTTGGTTTAACTCGGTTTTCTGAATCTATTTACCAAACAAAAACAAAAAGGAGCACGATGCTCCTTTTTAAGTTCATTGATGACTGACCACTTTAGTGATAATTGACCGCGTTAAAGCTCTGTCATTAACTGCTGGTACTCTTGGTAGGTGGATAACAAAATATCCTGCATACCTTGAAAGTCGACCTCTGTCATTGGCAGCGCTTGTTTCACTTTTGCATCTAGGCTAATCGCAAAACTACACAAAGAGTCCGCTCCAAAGCTCGCAGCACTACTCTTAAGTGCATGGCTAATATCCGCTAAATACTTAGATGTGTCTGACTCTTTATTTAGCTCTAAATGTTCGTAGTATCCCTTCAGTTCACCTAAAAATATTTCCAGTAACACTGGGACATTCTCTTGCCCTATTTCACCGGCAAGCTCATCAACTTTTTGCTGATTTAATATTATCATCATTGCTCTTTTCTTATTATTTGGTGATTACTGCTTCGCATTCCATGTTTGCAATTTTCGGTATATCGTCGATGGACTGACATCCAAGAAACCTGCCGCGCGAGGAACGTTACCGTCACACGCTTTGATGGCCTGTTCGATAGCCGTTTTCTCAGTGATCCACAATGGGAAAATATCTTTTACCGTGATGTCTTCGTTCTGCTTCTCTTTTAAACGGAGACTGTTTTCAATTGGTTGGTTCAATGGCGGTGGAAGCATATTGAGAGTAATCTCTTTACCATTATTCAGTACCACTACATTTCGCAACACATTTTGTAACTGACGAACGTTCCCCGGCCACTCATATTGATTAAAGCGATCGAGTACTTCTTCAGCAAAACGTACGAACGCCTTGCCTTCTTCGACAGACATATAACCCAGCAATGAATATGCAATTTCGATGACATCTTCACCACGCTCACGCAATGGCGGCAAATGCAATGGAATCACATATAAACGGTAGTACAGATCTTCTCTAAAGCGACCTTCTTGAACTTCTTTCCAAGGGTCGCGGTTCGTTGCACATACGAAACGAACATCCACACTCTTCATCTTCGAAGAGCCGACTTTTTGAAAGGTGCCAGTTTGAATGAAGCGGAGTAGCTTAGTTTGCAGCTCTAAGTCCATTTCGCACAATTCATCGAGGAACAGGGTTCCACCATCTGCAAGTTCAGCCGCGCCTTGTCGATCCGTTGCCGCCCCAGTAAAGGCCCCTTTAACGTGACCAAACAGTTCACTCTCAATCAAATCTTTAGGAATCGCTGCACAGTTGATCGCGATAAATGGCTTATCACCACGCTTACTCGCAGCGTGAATGGCTTCAGCACATACCTCTTTACCGGTACCACTTTCACCTGTGATGAAAATACTGGCTTTGCTCGATGCGGCAGAATCGATCGTTCGGTAAACCTGCTGCATGGTTTGACTACTGCCAATAAAGCCTTGATAGTTCTGATTTCCTGGATGTTCCGAGCTATTTTTAAGTTTAGTGGCTTTGCGGATCGCATTGTTCACCGTAATACGAAGTCGGTCGGCTTCACACGGCTTGATAAGGAAATCTTGGGAACCATGTCGCATGGCTTCTACTGCGGTATCAATAGAGCCGTGAGCAGTCATGAAGATAACCGGAACTTCCGGATATTTTTGTTTTACAGCAAACAGTACATCCATACCCGTCATATCGGGCAGGCGTAGATCTAATAAAATGAGGTCTGGGATTCGATGGTTCAAACTCTCGATTGCATCGCGGCCAGTACCAACAATGTTAATATCAATTTCGAGCGGTGTAAGATACGATCGATACAACGCTGCTACCGACGCGGTATCTTCTACCATTAACAAATACTTCGATTTGTTATCTAACGTTTTTGATTGCATATCCTAGCCATTTATAATTTGCATTTCTTATTATAATCGCATTCCGCTTTGCATTATGCAAATTAACCACACTATTTATACTGTGTTCGTTTGCTTGCTTCAAACAATCAATGTGTTATCTATGTGGCACGAACGATGCAGTTATCTAACTGACCTTCGGGTCACCTAGCCAACTGACGTTGTTAGTGGACTTTGTGTCCACAGACGTAAGCCAGTAGAACATTTACTACTGGCTGTTTTTTGTCTGAAACACTCTCAATTCTTGTGCTGAAGGGATCAACTTCTTGAGTGGAAAGTGAGATTAGCTGTTGGTAATAAACTGCTTTCTTAGCTGCTCAATTTCATCACGCTTTTGTGCGGCCAATTCAAATTCTAGATTCTGAGCATGCTGATACATCGCAGCTTCTAGCTTGCTGATCTCTTTATCAAGCTGTTGTGGAGTCAGTACGACATAACTTTCAGAAGGCTCTGCCACCTTAGATAGAGGAACTTGCTTCGATTGGCGCTGCTGCTTCGACTTGGTTAGATCACCCAACTCCATAATGTCTTTGATATTACGTTTAAGTGCTTGCGGCGTAATACCTTGCTCTTCGTTATAGGCCTGCTGTTTCTCTCTACGGCGGTCGGTTTCATCAATCGCCTTTCTCATCGACTTAGTAATCGAGTCACCATATAGAATTGCTCGACCTTCCAAATTACGAGCTGCACGGCCAATGGTCTGTATCAAAGAACGCTCAGAACGTAAGAAGCCCTCTTTATCAGCATCAAGAATCGCCACCAGCGATACTTCCGGCATATCCAAACCTTCTCGAAGTAAGTTAATGCCCACTAACACGTCAAACTCGCCCAAACGTAGGTCTCTGATAATTTCTACGCGTTCAACGGTATCGATATCAGAGTGCAAGTAACGAACTTTAACGCCATGCTCACTCAGGTATTCAGTTAAGTCCTCTGCCATTCGCTTAGTTAGCGTCGTGACAAGTACACGCTCTTCTTTCACTGAACGTATTCTGATTTCAGACAATAGGTCATCAACCTGAGTCGCGACAGGCCTTACTTCAATAATTGGGTCTAACAAACCAGTAGGACGCACCACTTGATCAGCAATCTCACCGTCTGATTTTTCGATTTCGTAATTGCCTGGCGTGGCCGACACAAAAATTGTTTGCGGGGCTATAGACTCAAATTCTTCAAACTTCATTGGACGGTTATCCAATGCCGAAGGCAGACGGAAACCAAATTCAACCAAGGTTTCTTTACGAGAGCGGTCACCTTTATACATCGCACCAATTTGCGGCACGGTCACGTGTGACTCATCGATAATCAACAGACCATCATCAGGCAAGTAATCAAATAACGTCGGAGGCGCTTCCCCTTCAGCACGGCCACTCAAGTATCGTGAATAGTTTTCGATACCAGAACAGAAGCCAAGCTCGGTCATCATCTCGATATCAAACTGAGTTCTTTGAGAGATACGCTGTTCTTCTAGAAGCTTATTATTGTCTTTTAAATATTGAGCTCTATCACGCAACTCATCCTTAATCTTCTCAATCGCTTCAAGGATTTTCTCTCGTGGAGTTACATAGTGCGTTTTTGGATAAACCGTAAAGCGAGGCAGGTCTCTTTGCTTAACCGCACCAGTTAGTGGGTCAAAGATACTGATGCAATCCACTTCATCATCGAACATTTCAATTCGCACGGCATCTTGGTCAGATTCAGCCGGGAAGATATCAATCACTTCACCACGCACGCGAAACTGACCTCGTTCAAATGCGACGTCGTTTCTTGAATATTGTAGCTCCGCCAAACGGCGCAAAATATCACGCTGATCCATAACCTCACCACGACTCAAGTGAAGCATCATTTTCAAATACGATTTAGGATCACCAAGACCATAGATAGCCGATACAGAAGCTACAATGATGGCGTCTTTTCGCTCTAATAAGGCCTTGGTCGCCGAAAGTCTCATCTGCTCGATATGAGCATTCACCGACGCATCTTTCTCAATGAACGTATCTGTGGTTGGTACATACGCTTCAGGCTGGTAGTAATCGTAGTAAGAAACGAAGTATTCAACGGCATTATTTGGAAAGAATGACTTCATCTCACCATAAAGTTGAGCTGCCAACGTTTTGTTAGGCGCTAACAAGATTGCTGGTCTTTGAGATTGAGAAATGACGTTGGCAAGCGTAAAGGTTTTACCCGAGCCCGTTACCCCTAATAGAGTTTGATGTGCCAAACCAGAATCTAGTCCATCTAGTAATTTGGTAATCGCCGTCGGCTGGTCACCGGACGGACTGTAGTCCGATACCAAGTCAAAGAGTTTACTCATAGGTCGCCATTTCCATACTGTTTATTTAATCAGGTCATTGTCACTCTAGGAGGAGTGTCGTTGCAACTATTATCTAGAGAAATGCATCTTAAGATTAGATATCAGTTATAGCTTTTATTTTTGGAACTTGGTATTATCCGTGCCCCTGCAAGATCTCTTCAGCTAAATTACTCGATTTTTAATCCACTACTTTTCCCCAAAAAATCTAAAAATAGCACTTGTTTTACTGTTTATTTTATAATCTTAAAAAGTTATACAATCGTAATGTTTCGATATAAAACTTTTAAATACATCACGTTACCGCAGATTTTAACATTTTCAGATTTATCCCAATTATTGTTGTTAAAGTTTCACGCACATACTTATCCACAATTTTGGTGGATAACTAAAGCAAAGCTAAATCTGATAAGGCGTTCAAGAAAGTAAAGTTTTTTATCTTATTTTTTTCTGCTATTTTTTATTGACAGAAAATAGGAGTCTTATTAGAATTCGCGTCGCTAACAAGTAATTCCCCTTTAGTTCAGTTGGTAGAACGGCGGACTGTTAATCCGTATGTCGCAAGTTCAAGTCTTGCAAGGGGAGCCACATTCAAGAAAAAAGCTCAATCGAAAGATTGGGCTTTTTTCGTATATAACTGCGACTAACTTGTTCCAAGTTAATATCACACCCGAATCGTCGGACCGTGCTACCCGCCCGCGTTTAAGTCTCGACAAGGGGGCCAAATTTAAAGAAGCCGCATCACTCGATGCGGCTTTTTGCG
The DNA here is from genome assembly GCF_041475345.1 of Vibrio sp. 10N.222.48.A3. Classification (NCBI taxonomy): domain Bacteria; kingdom Pseudomonadati; phylum Pseudomonadota; class Gammaproteobacteria; order Vibrionales; family Vibrionaceae; genus Vibrio; species Vibrio sp. 10N.222.48.A3. The sequence continues at coordinate 7,017 of NZ_JBFRVX010000502.1, forward strand.
TTTTAACGTACTCACTTTCCTAAAAGCCCTCTAAGCAACCGAGCAACAGCCTTGAGTTAGCAACAATCAATTGACTCAAAAGTTCGCTATTTACTTCAATCAATTTCGACCTTTTGGCCGAAGACAAAAGTGAAATCACTGAGTACTCAAATGATCAGACAAAGATCATTGTGATATACCGCTGCACGCTCACACCATCAAAATCTATGTCTATACTTACTGCAGCTTTGGTAATCAATCGATTACCTGATGTTTTTTTCACCAAGTGTCTAAATCCCTAGTGATCCTTGGTTGTTATTAGGTGAGCAAAACAGGATAATATCGGGATCGGAATCTCAAGAATTAATCCATTATGACCGAATACCTTTTGTTGTTGGTTGGCACAGTGCTAGTCAATAACTTTGTGCTAGTGAAGTTTTTAGGGCTATGTCCATTTATGGGCGTCTCCAAGAAGTTGGAGACTGCAATTGGCATGGGCCTCGCGACGACTTTCGTTCTGACGTTAGCGTCGGTATCTGCATACCTAGTAGAAACCTACATCCTTACCCCTCTGGGTATTGAATACTTGCGTACCATGAGCTTTATCTTGGTTATCGCGGTGGTTGTTCAATTTACGGAAATGGTCGTTCACAAAACTAGCCCTACCCTTTATCGCCTATTGGGTATCTTTCTGCCGCTTATCACCACCAACTGTGCGGTATTAGGTGTGGCACTTCTGAACATCAATGAAAACCACAACTTCATTCAGTCGATCATCTATGGTTTTGGCGCAGCGGTGGGTTTCTCTCTTGTATTGATCCTATTTGCTGCAATGCGTGAACGTATTGCGGTTGCTGATGTTCCAATGCCATTTAAAGGCGCGTCGATTGCGATGATCACAGCTGGCCTAATGTCTCTGGCATTTATGGGCTTTACTGGGTTGGTGAAATAAGCATGAGTACCATTTTAATTGCGATCATTGCACTCGCCGCTTTAGCCGCTATTTTTGGCGCTATTTTGGGCTTTGCTTCTATCCGTTTTAAAGTTGAAGCCGATCCGATCGTCGATCAAATCGACACTATTTTACCGCAAACTCAATGTGGCCAGTGTGGCTACCCTGGTTGTCGCCCATACGCGGAGGCGATCGCGAACGGAGACAAGATCAACAAGTGTCCTCCAGGCGGCCAAGCAACCATTGAGAAGCTCGCAGACTTAATGGGCGTAGAAGTTGAAGACTCCGCTCATGACTTAGATAACAAAGTAAAAACCGTTGCCTTCATTCATGAAGATATGTGTATCGGCTGTACCAAGTGTATTCAAGCCTGCCCTGTTGACGCCATTGTTGGTGGCACCAAGGCACTCCACACAGTAATCAAAGATGAATGTACAGGTTGTGATCTATGTGTCGCACCGTGCCCTACTGACTGTATCGAAATGATTCCAGTGGCAACAACGACTGAAAATTGGAAATGGCAGATGAACATCATTCCTGTTACTGATATCACTAACCAAGCAACTGATGCGACCGCGTCAGAGCCTAAGGCATAGGGTTAGTATGATCTCTTTAATTGAACAAATTCGCACGGGCTCTATTTGGAACTTCCCGGGCGGTGTGCACCCTGCTGAAAACAAGAAACAGTCGAATACTACTGACATCGTGCATGCAAGGCTCCCAGAAGAAATCGTTCTTCCAGTGAAACAGCATATAGGTAAGCCTGGTAACTTATTGGTTACTGTCGGTGATGCCGTACTCAAAGGTCAGCAACTTACTGCCTTAGAGACTGGTTTTACTTTGCCAGTACATGCGCCAACATCGGGTGTGATTACCGCTATCGAACCACGAACCACCGCTCACCCTTCTGGCTTGAGCGACGTGTGCGTGGTTATTAAACCTGATGGCTTAGACGCTTGGATTGAAAAAAATCCAGTTGAAGATTTCTCGACAAAGACCTCTGACGAACTGCTTGATGTGATTCGCCAAGCTGGTATTTCAGGCATGGGCGGCGCAGGCTTCCCTACGGCTAAGAAGCTTCAATCAGGCTTAGGTCGTACCGACATTTTGATCGTCAATGCTGCGGAATGTGAACCTTACATCACCTCTGATGACAAGTTGCTTCAAGAACATGCCGACGAAGTATTAAAAGGCATCGAAGTGGTTGAACACATTCTTCAACCAAAGCTGACGGTTATCGGCATTGAAGACAACAAACCAGATGCGATAAAAGCACTTGAGATTGCTGCGAGAGACAAAGATATCGTCATTCGTGTTATCCCAACTAAATACCCTTCTGGTGGTGAGAAGCAGCTTATCAAGATTCTCACCAACAAAGAGGTCCCAGCTGGCGGCATCCCTGCAGACATTGGTGTTTTGGTTCAGAACGTCGGCTCTCTTTACTCGATTAAGCGAGCGGTAATTGACGGCGAACCTGTGGTTAACCGCGTTGTGACATTAACCGGTAAAACCTTTAAGCAACCTCGTAACGTTTGGGCGCTATTAGGCACACCAGTACATGAGTTACTTGAAGAGTTTGGCTACAAAGCCGATAAAAAACTGCCGCGTTTGATTTTGGGCGGCCCGATGATGGGCTTTACCTTGCCGCATGCCAATGTGCCAATCACCAAAACGTCGAACTGTATTTTAGCGCCAACGCGTCGTGAGATTTCACCAAGCACTTACGAGATGGAATGTATTCGTTGCAGCGCGTGTGCTGAAGCTTGTCCTGCGTCTCTACTTCCTCAACAACTGCAATGGCACGCCAAAGCCAACGAGTTGGATAAGTGTGAAGAACTGAATATTAAAGACTGTATTGAATGCGGTGCTTGTGCATTTGTCTGCCCAAGTGAAATTCCTCTTGTTCAGTACTACCGCCAAGCAAAAGCTGAGATCAAAACTCGAAAAGATGAAGCCGCTGCAGCAGAGCGCGCCAAGATTCGTTTCGAAGAGAAAAACGCTCGTATGGAGCGCGACAAAGCAGAACGTGAAAACCGCTTTAAGAAAGCAGCTGACAACCGTCGTAAAGACATGAAATCAGCCGACGGTGACGATGCAATTGCTGCGGCGATTGCGCGTGTTAAGGCACAAAAAGCGACAGCAGACCAAGCTCCTAATGCGGAACCAGCGGTGAAACCTGCGGTTGCGGCTGCGATTGCCAAGGCAAAAGCAAAACAAGCTGCGGCTCAGAAAGCGGATAGCGCTGAACCAGAC
>NZ_JBFRVX010000503.1:0-2252 GCF_041475345.1 Vibrio sp. 10N.222.48.A3
GAGATTGAGGTCTGCAAATAATAGCGATATTGTGCAAATATAACAAAAAAATTTGAAAGAATATTATTTTTCGTCAAATTTTTGTGTTTTTAGTTGATGGTTTCAACTTTTTTTTAATGGGAGACTCATATGAGCAATAGAGTTGGTTTAGCGAGTAGTTTAAAAGATGGCCAAAAGTACATGGATCTCTGGCCCGTCCGCAAAGAGTTAAACTCGATCTTCCCTGAACAGCGCATTATCAAAGCGACGCGTTTTGGCGTGAAAGTGATGCCAGCGATAGCTGCTATTAGTGTTCTTACACAAATGGTCTTTAATAATTATCAAGCGATGCCACAAGCAGTGGTCATGGCTTTGTTTGCAATCAGCTTACCGCTTCAAGGCATGTGGTGGTTAGGTAATCGCTCAAACACACAACTTCCACCTGCGCTAGTCTCATGGTATCGCGAACTTCACGAGAAGATCACTGAAACGGGTTTCGCGTTAGAGCCAATGAAGTCGCGCCCTCGTTATAAAGAATTGGCGATCATTTTAAATCGCGCATTTCGTCAGCTAGATAAATCCTCAATGGAACGTTGGTTCTAATGAGTTTCAACTCTCCCTCTTGTCTGAGAGCAACTATTCATCATTGATGGTTTGTTCTCAGGTTTGATTTTTATTATTTTCGCTTCGCTTTTATTCACCCATCTCCCCCTCATTCCTTTTTTCTCTTACTACTCATGTAGTTTCTTACTTTTCAAATTCTGCCTTTCGCTATTTCACGCATTTTTCGAGCCTTGTTGTGTTTTTGTTAAATATAACTTCAAGTCATCAATAGTTACTGGTAATAATATCAATAGTGATGTTGTTCTCTTTGAGCGAGCAATAATGAGTAGAGCTTGATTCAGGGAGCGATAATGAGTTCTGTAAAAAAGGTATTGGCAGCGGTCGTAAGTTGTCTGTTGTTGCTATGGACAAGCAATGTAATGGCGAACGTTGCCAAAGTTTCGGTTTCACAAGTTGTCGACCATCCAGATCTGAATGCGACGCGTCTAGGGCTTCTTGAAGGATTGAGAGCAAAAGGTTACGAACCGGGTAAAAATTTAGAGTTTTCTTATGAAATGGCTGGTGGCAATCCCGCTCAGGCAGCAAAAATAGCCAGAGAGTTAGTTAGTGAGAACCCTCATGTATTAGTTGGCATCGCGACACCGACCTCTCAAGCGTTGGTTTCAGCGACTCGAACGATCCCGATTGTGTTCACCGCGGTGACAGACCCTATCGGAGCAAGACTTGTTAAACAATTGGAGCAGCCGGGACGAAATGTCACGGGCCTTTCTGACTTATCACCTATTTCCCAACATGTATCTCTTATTAAAGAGCTACTCCCCAATGCAGTTTCAGTCGGTGTGGTTTATAACCCAGCAGAGGCAAATGCTGTTGCTTTAGTAGGGCTGTTAAAGCAGGCAACACGAGACTTTGGCTTTACTTTGCATACTGAAAAAGCGTTGACCATCGATGATGTAGAAGAAAAAACAGCATCCGTGGCTAAGAAATCTGATGTTATCTACGCACTAACTGATAACACGGTGGCAAGCGGTATCGAAGGACTTATAAATGCTGCAAACCAAGCTGGCACACCCGTGGTTGCAGGAGCAACGTCTTATGTTGGCAAGGGAGCAATCGCTGGATTAGGTCTAGATTACTATGACGTCGGGGTGCAGACCGCTGATTATGTGGCCGCTATTTTGAACGGACAAAAACCAGGGAAGTTGAGTGTTAAAACGGCTCAAAGCTCTCAGTTGGTAGTTAACCTAGATGCCGCTCGTGAGCTTGGTTTGACGCTACCTAAGTCTGTGGTTGATCGCGCTATAGTCAGCCGTTGATTAGTATTGACATCAAAAAAACAATGCTCAATAAGTCATTTTGTTAACAGGAATTTAAACCATCACAATGAACAACATTAGTCGACTCTAACCATTAGCTGCGATCTATTTTATTCATTTTTAAGTAGTTATTTCCCCTTCAGGTGCAACGTTAATACCAACTTACATTATTTTACATCGAGAGGGCTGTCGATTAATGTCATAATATTAATGGAACTAATGAAAATAACTGAGCGCTAAGAGCACATTCTATGAAAGTAAATAGGCACTTTAGCCTTACCTTTGTCTTCGGCTTTCCCGCTGTGATCGCGACCATGTTACTTGGGCTGATAGGAAAAAATTATTTTGATGCGGTTGAAAAAGACATCAGCAGTGAGTTTCAGCGTATTGAAG
>NZ_JBFRVX010000504.1:0-5490 GCF_041475345.1 Vibrio sp. 10N.222.48.A3
GAACACCTATGAAGCGAATAACCACCTAGGTTTTGGTGATGATTTACGCGACTTTACCGAAGCGGCAGAAATGCTTCGCGCTTTAGGAACCACAAAAATCCGCTTGGTTACTAACAACCCTAAGAAGATCAATGAGCTGAAATCTTTCGGTATTGAGATTGAAGAAGTGGTGAATACTTCTGCACATATCAAGTCGGGAAATGAGAGTTACCTGAAGGCGAAAGTCTCACACGGTAAGCATAATCTGGATATTTGATAAGCTTCCTTTTATTGCTATAGCACAAAAGTATTTAAAGACCTCACAAATGTGAGGTTTTTTTGTATTTATCTTGCAATAAAATTGTAAGTTTGTATTATTCAAATCTGTAGTGTAAATGATAATGGTTTGCACTATTACTACGAATAATAATTCAAAGCTCAACAAGGATGCTTCATGACCATTAAATCTTTAGTGACAAAAGCCGTAACTTCGTCACTCATTTTTGCCTCTGCTTCTTCTTTTGCAGCAGTAACTCAAGATCAAGTTGTAGAACATTACGCCGATATTGCTCATGCAGTGTTTGCAGATTCAGTAATTACAGCAAAAGCGTTGAACTCTTCTATTGATACCTTCTTAGCTTCTCCTTCTGCTGGCAATTTCGAACAAGTAAAGCAAGCTTGGCTAGACTCTCGTGTACCTTACCAACAGTCTGAAGTATTTCGCTTTGGTAACGTTGTTGTAGATGATTGGGAAGGCCAATTAAATGCATGGCCGCTAGATGAAGGCCTTATCGATTACGTTTCGACTGATTACCAATATGAACTTGGTAACGAAGGCGCTAGCGCAAACATCGTTGCAAATAAGACTTTCCAAATTGGTCAGACAACAGTAGACGCAACTAACATTACTCCAGAGCTAATTGCAGACCTGAACGAGATCGGTGGTTCTGAAGCGAACGTAGCGTCTGGCTACCACGCGATTGAATTCCTACTTTGGGGCCAAGATTTAAACGGTACTAACAGCGGTGCAGGTGAGCGTGCTTACACTGATTTCGTTGTTGGTGCTGAGTGTACTAATGGTAACTGTGACCGTCGTGGCGCATACCTAAAAGCATCAGCTGAACTACTTATCCAAGACCTAGAGTGGATGGAAAAGCAGTGGGCTGAAGGCGAGAAAGGCAACTACCGTCAAGAGCTTCTTTCTGAATCTAGCGAGAACGGCCTACGTAAAATGCTATTTGGTATGGGCTCACTATCTCTAGGTGAACTAGCGGGTGAGCGTATGAAAGTTGCACTAGAAGCAAACTCTACTGAAGACGAGCATGATTGTTTCTCGGATAACACGCATAACTCTCACTACTACAACGAGCAAGGTATCTACAACGTATACACTGGCTTGTACAAGCGTGAAGATGGTTCTCTACTTTCTGGTCCTAGCCTGTTTGACCTAGTAGAGCAAAAAGACGAGCAAGCGGCGAAAGAGATTCAAAAGCAGTTTGACCTAGCACGTGCGCAAGTTGGTCAACTTGTTGTGTCAGCAGAGAAAAATAACCAGCACTTCGATCAGCTAATTGCTGCTGACAACGCTGCAGGTAACGCGCTAGTAAACAAAACAATTGTTTCGCTAGTGTCTCAAACTGCTGCAATCGAACGTGCTGCTGGTGTTATTGGCATTGATAGCCTAAACCCAGACACAGCGGATCACGAGTTTTAAGAACCCGAGTCCAAAACTATTGTAAGGGCTCTTATTGAGCCCTTAATTGTTTGTTATTCAAAAAAGTTACTCTCTAATAAAAACTAAAATCAAAAACACAGCAAGGCAATGTATGAAGTCGTATCTCTCAGCCTCACTATTAACCGCACTGTTTTTCTTATCTCCATTGCACGCCCATGAAACCTACTCTGGAGGCAAAACCACAGTAAAGAAAGAGGGCGCGAACGCTTTTTCTCTTCCTGCAGCCAACCTTCCAATGAGCAAACGTTTGGATTTCAGCGTAGGTAACAGCTTCTTTAGAAACCCTTGGGTTCCTGCGCCGTCATCAACCGATGCGCGTGATGGATTAGGTCCATTGTTCAATACCAACGGTTGTCAAAACTGTCACATCAAAGATGGTCGTGGTCATGCGCCTGAAAAAGATGACCAGAACGCGGTTTCATTGTTGGTCCGCTTAAGTATCCCTGCTGAAACGCCAGAGCAGAGACAAGCCTTCATTCGTGATGGTGGTATTCCTGAACCAACTTACGGCGGCCAGTTACAAGATTTCGCGCTTCAAGGTGTAAAACCCGAGGGCAAAGTGAACATCAGCTACACCGATGTTCCTGTTGAATTCAAAGACGGTACAGTCGTTACTTTGCGTAAACCAATTTTAAAGATTACTGATCTTGCCTTTGGCGAGATGCATCCTAAAACTGAGTTTTCAGCTCGTGTTGCGCCGCCAATGATTGGCCTTGGTTTACTTGAAAGCATCCCGCAAGAAACGATTCTCGGATTTGCTAAACAGCAGTTGGCCGACAAGCAAGGTGTTTCAGGCAAAGCGAACTACGTTCTTGATGTTCAAACTAACGATATGGCGTTGGGTCGATTCGGTTGGAAAGCTGGCCAGCCAAACCTAATGCAGCAAAATGCGGCTGCGTTTAACGGTGATTTGGGCTTAACGAGTCGCTTATTCCCGAATGAAAACTGCACATCAGCGCAATCAACCTGTGATGATTTCCCAAATGGTGGCGAGCCAGAAGTCAGTGATAATATATTAGACTTCGTTGAGTTTTATTCGCAGCATTTAGCGGTCCCTATTCGTCGCAACGTCGATAAGCCTGCTGTAGTGCAAGGCAAAAAATTATTCAAAGACGTTGGTTGTCAGAGTTGCCACCAAGCCGAAATTCGCACAGCAGAGCGTGAAGGGTTACCTGCGTTGTCTAAGCAATTAATCAGCCCGTATACCGATATGTTGTTGCACGATATGGGGGAAGGCTTAGCCGACAATCGCCCTGAATATCTTGCCAATGGCCAAGAGTGGCGTACGACGCCATTATGGGGATTAGGCTATACCAAAGAAGTGAATGGTCATACGTTCCTGCTTCATGACGGTCGCGCAAGAAACGTTATGGAAGCGGTACTTTGGCATGGGGGTGAAGCAGAAATGGCGAAACAAAACGTTTTAGCTCTTAGTAGCAGCGAACGTGAAGCGATATTGGCGTTCTTAAACTCGTTATAGGCTGAGTTGAATTCAGTTTAGTTAACGGCTAGTGACTTAAGAAAGCCGCTATCAAACCACTTAGCACCGCTGAACTTGTAGGAATACGAGGTCAGCGGTCGTTTGGTATTTAATGAACTCATATAATTAAAAGAAAAATTAGGAAGTAAGGTAACAGCATGACGCATAAATTTTTGTTAATGCCTTTGTCGGTATTAATCATGGCAGGCTGCCAATCATCGGGTGAACAAGCTGCTTCATCTGAGGTTAACGGTGTGTCTTATCAAGCTGATACGACCGACCACATCAGTCGCAGTGTCTATCAACAAGAGTTTGATTCTGCCGTCCTATTCGCCAAGCAAGCCAATGAGCTAGAAGTCTTGATGCAGGGTTACTGCCAAACTAATGATGTTGAGTTAGATGCTTTGAAAAGTCAGTGGCAGCTCACCATGAACAGTTGGATGGCACTGCAAGGACAAGAAAGAGGCCCAACTGCGGCACTTGAAGAGAGCTGGAATATTCAATTTTGGCCTGATAAGAAGAACACCACCGGTCTTAAAATGCGTCAATTGACTCAGCAGGATAAAGCATGGTCTCAAGACGAAATCGCACAGCAGAGCGTGACCGTTCAAGGGCTGGGTGCGTTGGAATGGTCCCTTTATGACGAGCAATCGTCACTGCTTCAAGACAAAGCACTAGGCTGCCAATCATCACAAGCGATTACTGAAAACTTAGCGATTAAGTCATCTTCGATTGCACAGGCATGGCAGGTTAACCCTTGGCTAGCGTTAGACGAGACTCGTTGGGAGTCTGAATACATCGCTTTATTGACCAACCAACTTGATTACAGCATGAAAAAGCTGAGTCGTCCGATGGCTAAAATCGGTCATCCGCGTCCTTACTTCTCAGAATCATGGCGTGCACAAACTTCGATGACTCAACTAAAAGCGAATGTAGCAGCACTTCAGAATTTGTACCTAGCCGATGGCAATGGCCTAGACGGCTTGTTGAGAGAGAAGGGCTTAAATGACCTTGCTGACCGTGTTGCTGACCAGTTCACGCTAACGTTAGATACTTGGCCTACAGACTCAAGTTTGTTCGAGTTGCTGCAGAGCAAAGAGGGCTATCGAAATGTGCTGACTCAATACAACAAACTAGAACGTTTGAAGTACCTGATTCATGAAGAAGTGGCAATAGAGCTTGGCGTGGTAATAGGATTTAATGCTACCGATGGTGACTGATACTACACGAAGAACGCTACTCAAGGCTGCACTGGGTTGTGCTGCTGTACCTGTACTTCCGTTTGGCTGCGCTAGTCGCTCTGGCGCCGCAAGCACATCTAATGATCCTCAACTGATCGGCTGTGCGCTTAATGGTCGTGGCCAATATTCAGCGGTTGTGGCTGACGAATATGGTATGCCGTTGAGTCAACTGCCGATCCCAGATCGTGGGCATGGCGTCGCAATTTGCCCAACATCATCACATGCGGTGGTTTTTGCTCGTCGTCCTGGTGACTATTTTATGGTGTTTGACTATAAAAATGGTCAGCAGATCAAGATGGTTGTGAAAGGTAACAATCGCCACTTCTATGGTCATGGCGTTTACTCATTAGATGGCAAGTTACTGTATGCCACGGAAGGGAAAACCGACAGTAGCCAAGGTGTGATTGGTGTTTACGATGTCTCACAAGGCTATCGTAAGGTCGAGGAGTTCACGGGCTTTGGTATCGGCCCTCATGAAGTGATCATCATGCCGGATGGTAATCTCGCGATTGGTGTTGGCGGCGTTCATACTGACGGTAGAACACCGAAAAACTTGAATTCAATGCAACCGAGTTTAAGTTATGTTTCACCTGAAGGTGCGCTGCTTGATCAGGTTGAATTGCTAGACAAGAAGCTGAGCATTCGACACTTAGCCCATGATGGTGCTGAAACCGTACTATGTGGCCAGCAATATCGTGGTGAACCAGATGAGTATCCTTCGCTGTTGGCGATGCATACTAAAGGTGGGCAGTTTGAATCACTGAATGCAGAACCAGAGCAATGGGCAAGGTTCAATCACTATATCGCCAGTATTGCGGCGTCAGATGATTGGATTATTGCGACTTCGCCAAGAGGCAACTGTTATGGTATTTGGTCTAAAGAAACCCAAGAATTGGTAGAGCTATCTGCGTTGTCTGATGCTTCTGGCGCAGTGCTACTTGATGGTGAGTTTCGACTCAGCTCTGGAGCGGGCAGTGTGGTGAGCCAACGCAAGCCTTATAAAAAATCCAGTCAGCAATCATCCGTCCAGTGGGATAACCATTGGAGTGCAATCT
>NZ_JBFRVX010000505.1:0-1077 GCF_041475345.1 Vibrio sp. 10N.222.48.A3
GTATTAGCTTTAGGCGGTAACGCTCTTTTAGCAAGAGGCCAAGCATTAACGGCTGAGAACCAACGTGAAAATATAATCAAATCAGCGGCGAGTATTGCTGCGATAGCACGCGAGCATGAGATTGTTATCGTTCATGGTAATGGCCCACAAGTAGGTTTGTTGATGGAACAAAACGCGGCTTATAGCGAATATTCGCCAGAGACGACACCATACCCAATGGATGTACTCGGCTCTCAAACCTGTGGCATGGTGGGCTACATGTTACAACAAGAGCTCAGAAACATTGACCCTGAATTAGACGTAGCAACGCTAGTCACGCAAACTGAAGTATGCAAAAAAGACCCTGCGTTTGCTAACCCGACTAAATTTGTTGGCCCTGTATATACAGAGCAACGAGCTAAAGAATTAATGGCTCAAAGCACAATGCAGTTTAAAGCTGATGGCGAGTACTACCGACGCGTTGTGCCTTCTCCTATGCCAAAAAGCATTGTTGAAATTCAGCAAATTGAAACACTTCTAGATACAGAAAACCTTGTTATCGCTTGTGGCGGCGGCGGTGTTCCCGTGAGTATTGAGCAAGGTAAGAGTACTGGCGTAGAGTGCGTCATTGACAAAGATCTTACGGCTGAATTACTGGCTGAAAAAATCCATGCCGACTTATTTATTATCTTAACCGATGGTTCGATTTTCCGTAACTACGGTAAAGAAGACCAAGCAGAAATGAAGCAAGCAACGCCTACTGGTTTAGCAGAATTTTCATTCCCTGCTGGTTCTATGGGGCCAAAAATTGATGCCGTTTGTAAATTCGTTGAAGCTGGATTGGGTAATGCGGCGATTGGTTCATTATTTGATTTAGATAAAATAATCACCAATGAAGCTGGTACTCTGATTACAAAAGGCGAAGGTATTGTTTATTACTAAAGTTATCGAGAGATAACCATCACTAATATAAACCCATTAAACAGGCCTCTTATTTAATAATAATGAGGCTTATTTTATTCGGACCGTTTAATACTAGATGAGATAAATATTCATAAAATTGGAAATTAAACCTGAAAAGAATGAATACATAATATC
>NZ_JBFRVX010000506.1:0-1057 GCF_041475345.1 Vibrio sp. 10N.222.48.A3
GGATTGATGAAATCAAACACCAGTGACATGACTTCAAAAGTTCCATTTCTTGGTGATATCCCGGCACTCGGTCATTTGTTCCGTAATACCAGTCAACTAACTCAAAAAACTGAACTTGTTATTCTATTAAAGCCAACGGTTGTAGGTGTAAATACTTGGCAATCAGAAATGGAGCGTTCTCGAGATCTTTTACAAGAATGGTTCCCTGATGAATAGTAACCACTCACTTTATCAATGCAGATTGGTAGTGAATTACTAAGCTAGGTCGTCTTATGTATCAAGTTCATTTTGATTTTGAACAGTTACCATTTACCTTAACGCCGAATACCGATTTTTTTTATGGTTTAGCACCTCATTTTGAGGCAATTCAAACGGTCATTTCGGCGTTAGAAATGGGCGAGGGGGTAGTTAAGGTTACAGGGGAGGTCGGCACAGGCAAAACCATGGTGTGCCGAATGTTGGTCAATCATCTCAATGATTGTACTGCTTTAATCTACCTGCCTAACCCAGTGCTATCTGGGGCTGACTTACGACAAGCCGTGGCTAAAGAGCTTGGTTTGATTACCGATAATGAAGCCACCTTAGTGGATAACATTCAACATAAACTTATTGAATTGCATAACTCAGGCTTACGAGTGGTTGCGATTCTTGATGAGGCTCAGGCTTTGTCAGATGAAGCTCTAGAGACCTTAAGGTTGTTTGGTAACTTAGAAACTGAAGATAAAAAGCTGCTGCAAATTGTTCTATTAGGGCAGCCGGAATTGGATGCTCGATTAGAGGCTTATCATCTAAGGCAATTTCGTCAAAGAATCACATTTAGTTCGACACTGAGGCCACTGACTCTCGATGAAACAGTGGCTTACATTGATAACCGGATCGCTAAATCTGGTGGCAAATATGCTCCCTTTAGCCTGAGCCATAAAAAAGCGATCTGGCGCTCTTCTTTGGGGATCCCAAGGTTGATTAACCAGTTGTGTCATAAAGCTTTGTTGCTTGCTTTTAGTGAAGATAAGAAAAATATAGAAAACCAACATCTCTTTGCTGCAATGCATGAAAC
>NZ_JBFRVX010000507.1:0-2525 GCF_041475345.1 Vibrio sp. 10N.222.48.A3
TTGATGTAGATCCATCGATTTTCCCTCGTTATTCGATTATTGGTAAATTATTCGCTTTTAAGTTTCGTTCCCACCCCTCATCATTATCAGCACTTCCAATCATTGCGTTACAGTCAGTAAATTGATCTGTAATAGCTTGGGTATGGGTTACAACTAACTTTTTAGAGCGATAGATTTAATGTTTTCTGGATGGATTTTTGTGCGAGATAGCGGTTCTCCGGTATCACGATCAATTGCATCGCAGCTCTCGTAAATAACAAGGCTTCTAGCGTGCATTTCGTTTATTGCATTAACTTGTATCTTAGTACCATCATAAAGCGTAGCTACAAACCCATGATAAGCGTTGGGGTTGACTTTATAGCCACATGCTCCACAGAAATTCGCCCCGTTGCAATCTATATGCTTACCGAATGAACAAAGGAAAGCTTTCTGTAATTGGTACTTTAAATTAAGTATTACTTTCTCCATAAATGTAAATAATGCGACTAAATTTTTCAAAATCCCCTTAATACATTTTTTCGCAAATATCTTGAATTGCTTCTGTTTCAAGCGAAGTGTTAGCAAAGTCTGGTATCTTGCCTTTATATTTAGCGTTTAGATTCTCAGCCCTGTTAACGATAGATTTAGTTAAGCGCTTCATTTCGTCTTGAATAAGTGGCAAAAATTCAGCTAAATCCTCCCTCTCCAGAAAGTCGCCTAGCTCCTCATCAATATCGACTTTTTCAAGCACCATTGAGGCAATAGTAAGGGCGTTAAACTTAGCGACGTCTTTGTTTACTTGTTTGCCCATAGCGACCAATTCCCCCTATGGTTGGATGTCTTCTTGCAACTGCCAAGACTTGGCAAAGTAGAACTCAACAGACCAACAATCAGCAGACAGAATGTGTGACTTCCTAGCAGCTAAAGGAAACTTACCTTTAACTTTTACAAAGTATGCGCCAGTGTAGTTATTTGCTAAGTTATCGCGTATGTCTCGAATTAACTCATCAACTTTAGATTCTTCATCAAGCCCGAAACTCATATTAATTCGTTGAAAGTCAAAATTCGGGTCATCTGCTGCTCCAAGGTAATCAAGACCTTTTTTGTCAACCAAACCTTTGAGGACTGATAAGAACTCTTTAAACTCCTGAGAAAATGTTTCTTTTTCTTGAACAGGCAAAGCTAGTTCACTGATTTTCATAATTGTTCCCTTGTTCCAATTTTAGAATTAGTGAATTGGTCTATCGTTACTACAGCTTTTTGCCAGTCATTCGCTACCACTTCTTGACCATTCGACAAGTAGTAATCAATTGACACTTGATCGCCTAAGCCAATAAGTGGCATCAAACCAGTATCCGGTTTTGCCGCTTGTCGGGCTGCCGTAACATCATCAACAGATGCGCTCCACCAAAGCAATGCACCATCGCACTCTTGAGTAACGCAAGTTGCACCTGTTGGCCACGTAAACTTGCCAAGTTTCACCATACTTAGAAGTGAAACATCCACGCTTGGAACAAACAATTGTTCATCCAAGTTAATCAAAATATCAGGCATAATTTCCCTTTAAATTTGTTTAGTTGTTGTTTGACGAATATGTATCCATTAAACGTCCTTTATCAATGACAACTATTTCTTGGGTATAACCCGCTTTCCCTACCAAAAAGCCGACAAAGTTCGAATCAAGCTTAATTACGTCAACTTGCGGATCGAAAGATGAGTTAAATAGTTCTGATGTAGTTTCCATTCTGCCGATTGAACCTAGAAGGTATGTCTTAGCAATTCTTTCAACTAACGATGTGGTAATGCCATATTTACTAGCCACACTGGATAAAGTGCTACTCAGTGTTAATGCTTGTTCTTGTCCGTTACCTAAGTAGGACATTAGCTCATCTGCCACTGTATCGGACAATGCCCTATGAGGCGCATCTGACCATCTGTGATAGTAATATTCTTTTCCAAGTTGGCTACTATCTGCCAAATATTGGCTTCGGAAAGCAATCAACTGGTGAATGTCTTCTGACGAATAACCTACGCGCTCATAAAACTCATACCATCGACTATCCGTGTAAAAAGCCAATATTGTGTGCTCGCTTGCTTGCTCATCACCCAAGTAGTCGCTAAATTCCGTTAGATGCAAGCTCGTTAGGGATTCCGACATTACTAAATCAGCATCGGCTATGGGTTCTGGTTCGACTGCTTGCGGAGCTTCTAAACTACCATTGCCAACTGTGCGCTTAACCGTCAGTTGTACTGGCTTACTTTGAGTCTCAGGTTTAGTAACTAAGAGTGCCGTTTCTTGGTCAATTGAAAGTTGTTCAACTGACGACTGATTAACACTCAAATCAAAATGGTTACTCGCAAAGTACACAGCCAAACCGCAAGCAACCGCAAGTAAACTGATTTTAGTGACCATACACGATTACTCCTTATCTTCGACTGGAATTAGTTCATAGGCGATTCCAGACTGCTCAAAAAAATCCAGTAGTTTTTGAAAGTGATTACGGTTTTTGTAAACCTTCGCATTATTAAAAGAAGTAGTAATTGAG
>NZ_JBFRVX010000508.1:0-499 GCF_041475345.1 Vibrio sp. 10N.222.48.A3
TAGCGCATTCGTATCATGCTACTGACTTAAAGGGGGAAATTCGATGGATCTACATCAATTAGCAAAAATGAGTGAAGCTGATATTGCTTCATGGGTTCGTGGTAATACAGGTAAATTTTCGCTGATATCTGACAGTGAGTTAGAAAGCACTATTGATGCCCGTGACCGTTGGGAAGAGCGAGCAACAGAATTAGCTAGTGATGTTGGTACGCTACTCAACATCGATGTTGGTGAGCACACTAGCGCTAATTGTCCTGTACAGAATGCCCTTGATGCTGTTTATCAAGCAACTCAAAAGAAAGCCAAAACCGAGGCACTGAAAGAACGCCTTAGTGGTGTTCTCAATGACGAGCTCATTAACTAGTAGGGGCAAGGTTATGGCATGGGTTATTGAAATAACACAGAGGCTTTCGGTTCGTAACAGTGAAGAGGGGCTAGACAGGTCATACGTTACCGCAATCAAACGATGCGGTACGAATTGCTCAATTACTACTTCTTT
>NZ_JBFRVX010000509.1:0-3341 GCF_041475345.1 Vibrio sp. 10N.222.48.A3
ATATTGGCGACTTATATTCGTTATTATTTTTAATCAATTACCGATTAGAACTGATAGTTCAGATCCAAAGTGTATGAACGCCCTGGCGCTGGATAGCGGCCAACCGGACTGGTATCAATACCGCGGAAGTAGTAGTCCTCAGCAAACAAATTGTTCACTGCAACATTCATGCGTAACTTACTGTTTTCATCTTTATACAAGTCTGAGCCTAGGTTTAAGTTCCATACCATGTAAGCAGGTACTTTGCCTTTCGCACCCGTTGCATCTTCAGCACTGGTATTGGCATTGTCAGAATAAGACTCACTGAAATAGTAACCAGATAAGGTCGTATCTACCCGGCTAAAGGCGTAAGTCGCATCCCAGCTAAGCTGATGCTCGGATGTGTAAGGAAGTTGCTTACCTTTGTTTGCACCTTCTGCCTCTATCGTCGCATCCAAATAGTTATAACCCGCGCCTAAACTCAGAGCTTGCATAGCCTGCGGAACATAACGACCTGAAAGCTCAATACCTTGATGAAGCGTTTTACCAATATTGTCAAAGGTCTGCGTTCCGCTTTGCCATTGGAGTTGGTCTTCAAAATCAATGCGGTAGAGCGCGACATTAAAGCTAGTTGAATCTTGATTGTAACGAGCACCCAACTCGTAGTTCCATGCTAGCTCACTGCCCTCTTCACCCTTGCCTCGGATGTAAGCGATTTGTGGTGCGCGCAAAGATTTCTGCGCATTGGTGTACCCAACCCATTGCTCAGTTAAATGGTATGCCACGGTTAAGCCCGGCAACCACTCCGTCACTTTGTTGTCTGTACTCTGAGCTTTACCCTTATCATTAAAGGTCATATCAATCGATTCGTAACGAATACCTGGAGTAACCTTTAGCACGTCGTTAAACAGGCCAACTTCATTGCTGATGTAACCTGCGAATGCATCGGTATTCAAGTTCCAATCACGTGGCACTTTTGTTACTCCGCCAGCAATTGGCGTTTGCGTTAGCTTGTAATCGATATCTTCATTTACATAGCGAGCACCTACAATCAAGTTTTGCGTCACCGTATTACCGTCAAAGTACATCGCTAACTTAGGTTCCACACCATAAACAGCGAATTCACGTGGTGAGGTGCGAATATCTGTTGATGGTAATGCTGGATCAGCCCAGTGACCGCCTGCGCTATTAAAGCCCCATTGGAAGAAACGCTCAGAGTGGTGACCGAATGTCAGAACCTCTAACTCTGCGCCATCTGCAATATTCAAATCATGCAAATACTTCAGGCTCCAACGCGTTGATGTGCCTTTGTATTCGTCATATGGTCGCTTCGATTGAGTACGATCTTTCTGGTAATCTTTTGGCGATAAAGCGCCCGGCATTTGGGTGTCGGCATCGTAACGCTGAACGAATGCTTGTAGCTCCTGGGTATCACTGAGTAACCATTGCAACTTCGCTTGGAAGTTTTTTACATCCGTATCTGAATGATCACGGAAGCTTTCACCTTTTAGGAAGTTACCTTCCACTTGAAGTGCCAGCGTATCGGTTAACCAACCACCGGTACGTAGGTAAAAGTCATTCAGTGGTGTATTACCATCTTCAAATACGGTGAAACGATTACTGATTTCCGTTTGCCACTCGTGTGGAATGGGCTTAGTCACCAAGTTGATCACACCACCCACGTTATTTGGCCCGTACTGCACAGCCGCACCACCACGTACGATATCAATTCGGTCAAGCATAGATAGCGTTGCTGGAAAAATAGATTGTCCGGTATGACCATAAGGCGCAAGAGTCAGTGGTACACCATCCATTAGAAATTGAGCATGACCACTGCGGCTCGCTTTCAAGCCGCGCACCGAGATGTTAGGCAATACACCCGTGCCCGTTTCGTCTTGAACCTTAATGCCCGGTACACTTTGAAATGCTGAATCAATAGAGAGTGCGCCAGTCTTTTTAATTTGTTCGTTAGTTAGAACGGTACGCGCTCCCGGATACTCTTTCACATCTTCTAATTCTGAATTACCGATCAAGCTGCCCGTCACGACAACCGTTTCCATGGTCGTCGTTTGCGGATCAGACGCAGCGAATGCACTCATGGAAGTCACTGAAGCGATGGCCGTTGCAAGTACGGTCAAGCGCAGTTTATGTTGCGCGTGGGGTTTACCATCCAAATTCTGGTAAGGCATGAAAATCTCCTAAGTAGGCAAATTAGGGTCAAAGGCTGTGCTTTTAAGTTATGCCAACGCTTTGACCCATTGGGCTAAACGACCTCAAAATGAGGCCAACTGTTCACTCACTCGTAGCGAACAAATCAATAGTTTTTTCAGTTGAAATAGCTTTTAGTCACGTACTAGCTCTTAGAAACGTAATAACGCTTAAAAATTAACGACTCTTAGAGCTGAACTCGCTTTTAGAACTGATAGCCGTAGCTGAGCATGAATTCAGCTGGCGCTCCGTAACCAATCTGGTTAGTACCCGACTTACCACTGGTTGCCCCAAGAATGTATTTCTCGCCAAGTACGTTATAAGCGTTCGCTTGAACTTTGTGACGACCCGTGGTGTACGCTGCCATCAAATCAACAGTGGTGTAATCACCTAATGCGACGGCTTCATTGTTACCTGCGTAGCGGTCCCCTACGTATTTCACACCACCGCCCAAACGCCAGTTTTCGTATAATTGGTAAGTACTCCAGAGTGAGAACAGATGATCGGATACATCATTCGGCTTTTTACCTGTATCTTTATCTTCTGCATCTAAGTAGCTATAACCAACTGAAATATCCCACAACTCTGTAATCTGACCGCGAGCTTCCAGTTCAATACCTTGGTGACGTGCTTCAATCTTATTGATAACGTCGCCATTAATATTGGTTTGTGGTTGTTCTTGATCAATTTGGAAAATAGCGGCATTGAGCATCAAAGCGTTATCGAGTAAGTAAGCTTTCGCACCCACTTCTTTTAGATCGGTATGGAAGAATTCAGCCAGTTTAGGGTTGATATAAATACCGGAGTAAGGCAATTGCCACGAACGAGCTAAGCTTGCGTATACCGACATATCGTTGTTGATGCGATAGACCAAGCCACCACGGTAGCTCACTTTGTTATCATCTAGCTTCTCTTGGGCTTTCCCGGCTTTTTGCTGCTCAAGTTCCATAGAGTCATAGCGCACGTTACCTATCACCGATAGATCACCCAAGGTGTAAACGTCTTGAAGGTAAATACCCGTCGTCGTCGTTGTGTTATCACGGAAAGGCTTGAAACCCGGATCAGGCGTTGCTCCTACGACGGGGTTATAGATGTGTTTCGGAGGTAAGGTTTTATCGCTTGCTAGCGTTAAATCGATATTGATCTGGTTATAA
>NZ_JBFRVX010000510.1:0-2190 GCF_041475345.1 Vibrio sp. 10N.222.48.A3
CGGTTTCACTTCAATATTACTTCAGTAAAAAAATGGCGACAGAGCATACCTTGTCCAAGTTGACCATGGTATCTCAGGACTTGAGCGACTATATCGGTAACGTCGACTCAGACGCGATAAATACCGCTCGATTACTGTCTTCCGTACATCGCTCTATTAGCTATCAAATTTCTCGCGAAGAGTCGCGTGGGATCCTCTCAGAAGCGATAAAAGATAACCCTCTTTTTTATAGTATTTACATAGGTTCTTCTAACGAACGCTTCTTCCAAATTATCAATCTGGAATCTTCTCCTTTTGTTAGAGAAAAAATTGGTGCCGATCGCTCAGACCGTTGGGTGGTGATCGAGATAAGCGACAGGGAAGCAGGTCGTATCCGCACGACTAAGTATTACGACCTTGAGTTTAATCTCAGGGAGTCAAAGACAGAACCGAGTAATTATTTTCCGACGACACGGCCTTGGTATGAATCCGCTAATACAGAGACGGTTGAAAAAACGCAGCCTTACCTTTTTCAGCATCTCCAGATAACTGGCCAAACCTATTCTCTAGCTTTTGAATCAAAAGCTGCTAGCGATACACAACACGTGATAGGCATCGATATCGTATTATCTTCTTTAGCGAGTAAGTTGTCTGCAAGCGCATTAGGTTTAGAGGAGGATAGTCAGGCAGAATCTTTCTTATACTCAAAGTCAGGTAACATTATTGCGTCAAATCGAGATGCTGAAACGGAAAATGCACTTCCTCAAATAAGTGAAATCGATTGGTCTGCTCAACAAAAAGCCGTAATTGAGAGCATGCCTCCTTTGTTATTCTCTAATCAAAGCGATTGGGGACCAATGGATTTCGCTGTATCTGGACAGCCACACGGTTATGCGATTGATCTTCTGAAAATGATTAGCGAGATGAGTGGTGTTAAGTTCGAGTTCGTTAATGGCTTTTCGTGGGCAGAGCTAACGGGAAAGTTTCATGAGGGAAGCATCGATGGTTTGCACTCTATTCAGAATTACGAAAGCAACGGAGTAAAAGGCTTATATACGGATGCGATTTACGAGCTACCTTTCTCTGTTGTTACGCGAGAAAACGCGCAAATCGTCTCAAACTACGGAGATCTCAGCGGAAAAAAGGTTGCGATTTTATCTGGATGGTCGGTTATTCCTCAACTAAGAAAAGATTTTCCAAATATTGAGCTTGTTGAATTTCCTAGTATGGAATTGGCATTTGACGCTGTTGATCGTGGTGAGAGCTTTGCAGTACTCGACGCTAAGCCAGTGCTTGAATTTTCTTTGGATAAATTTTTCCATGCAAGATTGAAAGTTAATGAAGTGCTGTTGGACCTCAAAGCTAATTACCCAAACCAGTTCCACATTGTGTTGCAAAACAAACATCAGCAGTTCTTACCTATCCTAAATCAAGCGATTCGCACACTCACAGATGAACAGAAAGCTTTTTTATCTCAAAAATGGTTTCATCATCATGCCCTTAACTCCGGTACAACCATTCCTTATGCTGAGCTTTATGAACGAACTGCAACGGCTACGACCGAAGGTGAAATGGCTAAGATTTTGCTCAATGGAGAACCTAAGCGTCTTTATCTGAAAAAGGTTGAAACGGGCGAGCACTACTCTGAATATTTTGCCGTTGCGATACCTGAGGAGGAAATCTACAGCGCGGTCAACAAGCGACTTGTGACGTCTATTGGTGTGACAGTGCTTTTGATGAGCTTAACTTTGCCTGTAGCTTGGATATTTGGTGCGCCAATTGTTCGGCCGATACGCCAATTAAAGGCTGAAACTAGCAAGATTAAGCAGCGTGATTATGACAACGTAGCCTTACTTGACACTCGAATAAAGGAAGTTTGGGAGTTATCTGTTGCAGTCAAAGAGATGGCAACAGAGATAAAGCAGCATGAGCAGAATCAAGAGGCCTTTGTTGAATCTTTTATTAAGCTGATTGCTCAGGCGATCGATGATAAGTCCGCTTATACGGCTGGGCATTGTAACCGTGTACCAGAACTGGGTTTGATGCTGGCTGATGTGGCTGAAAAATCACAGTCTGAGCACTTCAAAGATTTTAAGTTTGAAAATGATGATGAGCGTCGTGAGTTTAGAATTGCGGCTTGGCTTCATGATTGTGGCAAGATCACGACACCTGAACACATCGTCGATAAAGGTACGAAGCTAGAAGCTAACT
>NZ_JBFRVX010000511.1:0-8815 GCF_041475345.1 Vibrio sp. 10N.222.48.A3
ATTTACCCCCGTGATACACCATGGGTGTCACCGTGAAGAATATGATAAGGATGGATAACTTTTTAGTAGGGCAAACGTACATAAATAGGATGTGAATGAGTTCAAATTCTACCCAACAATGGTCGTGTGGACGACATATCTTTCTTTCGTTCCCCTTGAAAACCTTTCTTGGTGCCGATATATGAATGTTGCATAACTTAAAAGAGGTTTTTCCGATGAACGATTGGGATTACGTGAATTTTAGCGAAGATCATGAAATGAATTATCATTTAGGGCTAGTTGGTAAATCGAAATCTGAATACAACAGAAAGTACCTAAGAGATAACACTCAATGGACAGCAAAGAACAAGTTGGACAAAACACGCGTTACACACGCTGATTTTAAATCCTTTGTTGTAGCCGATAAGCCGTATTTTCAAGATCCAGCCTAGCGCGGGAATTGTAGATAATGATCACTATTTGTTAGGAAGTTTCAACTTTTAGGTTCTAAATTAAGCCTCAAAGAAACACGGACCGTAATCTTGGGCCGCATTAAACATATGGCTTAAATGTAAGGATTTCTTTGTTAAAGGATCATACTTATGACAAGCAAAACAGCCCCTATCTTCTTTAGGAGGCACTAAAGCTGCACACATCAAAGAAGCCTACATTAGCGCTTTCAACCACATGGCTAGCCAACTTCAAAGTGCAATGCCAACACTTCCACTATCACAATACCAACTCCCTGCAAGTTGTTTACCGAACTTCTACGATTCTGGTTGGTTGCCAGCCCATTACTAACGCTGTTATTCAGAAACCCATTGGACATATCACATTAAGTTCCAAATTCGCCCAACTGGCGGAAAGTATTGCGCCAAATTTGAATTAGGAGTAGGTGGGAAAGGTGAAACTCAACCGTGGTTTTCTTCAAGTGGTGCTGAGTTTATTGATAGTGGCTTTTATCTAGAGTATCGATATATCGAAGAGCTATGGGAAAGTGTAAGGCTGGTATTAGAAAAATACCGAGCGCATAGCCCGTATTGATAACAGGGAGGTCAAGTTCCCCCGAACTTGACCTATCCAGACGCAGCAAGCAAAGGCGTTTGGGTTAGGTGTAAGTGAATAATTTACACGCAATGCATTTGTTGTGTAAATACTTATTAAAGTTAAGGGCATTGGTTCGGTGCGGATCAGGTGTAATGCGGACAACTTAACTAAACATGGGATAGCCTAAATATCGAGTCGATAAATCATTGCTGCGCTCTTAGTGGCATAGAAAACACTCGTTTACCATGAACGCTGTGGTGATAGCTAGATCACTGAATCGACGTGGCCTCCTGTGTTTACTCTGTTTGCTTTGTGCCCACTCACTTACCGCTTCTTCATAAATCCAAAAGGTTAGAGATCCACGGTTAATGAGTGATTGGTTTTATTGCTTCCAATTGGTTGTTTTGTAACGAGGTTTAGGCATAACGTTACGAGAGGTGGTGAATGTAGCTGCTCAGATCGTAGGTTCTGGATTTAGTTCCACTGAATTACGCAACAAAGCCACTAATAACAGGAAAATTCATGGTGTGCATGTGTTGTTTAAGCAAGGTTCGCTCTAGAGCCTATTATTTTGTATGTCGTTTTAGGGAAGGATAATTTATGTCACTTGTGATATGCAAGAATGTCCTATTCATATGATGGAGTAGTCCTTGGCTGGGTGTATATTGTAACTAATTGATATTAATGATGCAAAGGCATGTGAAGTCGTAAATTCTTTCTCAAAAACTGAATGACTGAACTTATGTAGCGTCTCTGTTTGTAGCTCAGTGTTCAATGTTATTCATCCGATATTTGGAGGCACTAATGCAAGTTGTTGATGATTTTTATCAGTCTGCATCATTGCTCGTGATGCTGAGATTGCGATACCTTAAAGGACTAACGAATGAGCGAGAGCCTCACAGAATCACAAAGCATGTACAACGAACTTCAAAGCTACCTTGACTTAGTTATGCAGGAGTCAGGAGATGATGTGTTTCTAATTAAATGCGAGAAAATCTACGCATACAATATTTCTATCAGAGAGACGAACTCTGGTCTCCATTCCGTAGGGCAAGAAAGTATCAAGGGACTTATTAATCAAGCGAAAGAGTCAACAGAGTCTTTAAAGAGCACGAAAGATAAGCTCAAGGTAATGGTTCAAGCTGTTAATGCTATAGACAAAGTATTTGAACTTATGGGTGCTTATATCAAGCAGCGATAATAAAGGTTATTAAATTGTGATCGTCTTTAAGATAAGAGTGTCCTTTCTCTTTGATATTGACTCGTGTTCATAGATAAATAGTTTATATTAGGAAGTTGAAAGCTCGGATGTTTGGTTGTATATAAGACCGTTAGATACTGTGATTTAAAGTACCCCTCTAAGAGGGTTGTCTCTACAAATTTAAAGGTTTAAATGAAATTAATGTGTTATTGGTGGCTAAATTTAGTTAAGCCTAGGAAGGGCGTTGTTGATCAAATCGGTTTAAAGACCAACGACGCCATATGTGACTCGCCGTTAGTTTCGAACAGGCATACCTAGTCCTATGACTTTGTTTATAGCTTTGACATTCGCCATGATTTCTCCCACTTGAGCGTTATAACATCTCAAGCTCAATTTACCGCTGGTTAGTCCTTTATATCGAGACATTGCGGTCTCAGATATTGAGCGATAGTGATAACCCGACTCAGATTTCCACTCCGCTATTGTTCCGTTTTTCAAAGCCTTTACTGCTTCATTTCTGGGATGCCCTTCTTCCCAAAGCGCCGCATTCTTTCGAGGCGGTATCAACGGAGTACTGCCCTTATTTTGCAGGGTCTCATAGCAACTTTTTGTGTCATACGCTCCATCAGCAGATACGGTATCTACCTTTCTACGTAAAGGGTTGAGTAATGTTGGCAGCACTTCGCTATCGCCAACACTTACAAGACTGACTTCTGCACTAATGGCCTCATGAGTTTCTACATCAACGGCTAAGTGCAGTTTGCGCCAAGTTCTGCGTTTTTCGGCGCCGTGCTTTTTCACCTTCCACTCACCTTCGCCAAAGACTTTGAGACCAGTCGAGTCAATAGCGATATGGCGAATAGCTCCTCTGGATTTGTTACGATATTTGACCTGAACTGTCTTCGAGCGTTTGCTGATACACGTGTAGTCAGGGGGCGTCAGTGGAACCTCTAGTAGCTCAAAGATAGAGTCGATAAAACCTTGAAGAGCCCGCAATGGTAGAGAGAATATCCCCTTAATCATCAATGCAGTTTCAATCGCTGTATCAGAGTACTGGAAGCCTCTACCACGCTTACCATGATGGGCTTTGCATCGCCATGCATCTACGGCTGAATCATCTATCCAGAACGTAACCGAGCCCCGTTTGCACAGAGCCTTATTGTACTCCGCCCAGTTAGTTATCTTCTTTTTTGCCTTACCCATGTCACCACCGCTCTAACCATCATAAAGGATCAGATCGCAAGACTCGAAAAAGGTTCAACTGATTTAGGCAACAACGCCGTTCCAAGGTGAAAAAGCCGTTTTTTGATTTTCGAGAAGACATAATAAAGGCTCAAAAAGTGTGTCAACACACACTTTTTGGGTTGAGTGAATGTCAATGGTTAAAGCTCACACCATCCATATTTCTTATAACAACGTAGATTTCAATTTATAAATCAGCCGCCAATTTGTTGCTTCCATAATTTTGCATAAAGACCTTCCTTCTCAACCAGTTCATCGTGAGTCCCACTTTCACAAACTTGGCCTTTATCAAGAACAAGAATATTATCCGCATGACGAATGGTGTTAAGGCGGTGTGCGATGCTAATTACGGTTCTATCTCTACAAATCTCTTTCATGTTGCTCATGATGGCAGCTTCAGAGTTGTAATCGAGTGCTGACGTTGCTTCATCAAGCAGTAAAATCCTAGGGTTAACGAGTAGGGCTCTTGCTAACGCAATACGTTGACGCTGGCCGCCAGATAGAGAGCCCCCTTTTTCCCCAACGGGCTGATTAAACCCGTGGGGAAGTCCTTCAATGAATTCCAAAGCACCGGCAAGCTGCGCAGCATTGCGTATTTCCTCATCAGTAGCTTGAGGCTGACTTAGGCGGATATTCTCTGCAACGCTCCCAGAAAAAAGAATACTTTCTTGTAATACCACACTCATGTTGCGACGTAGCGAAATTGGGTCGGCTATCGCGAGATCCATACCGTCTACCAATACTTGACCATGTTGAGGGACATACAAACGTTGCAATAGCCGGGTGATGGTACTTTTTCCTGAGCCTGATGGCCCGGTGATGCCGATAAACTGGCCCGGTTTTATTTCTAACGATAAGTTGGCCAACACTTCGGGAGAGTCTTCGTGATAACGAAAGCGAATGTTACTAAATTCGATGCCTCCATTGAGTTCAGGAACAGAAGCTAACCCTTGTTTACCATTTTCTTTTGGTTCATCAAGAATATCGCCCACTCGCTTTAGTGCAATAAGAGTATGTTGGAAGTCTTGCCAAATTTGCGCAAGTCGAAGTACCGGCTGAGTCACGTGGCCGGCCAACATATTGAAGGCCACCAATTGTCCGGGTGTGAGCTCACCGTTAAGTACTTCGCTGACTCCCCACCACAGGAGCAGTGCCGCAGTCAGTTTCTGTATCAGCCCGATGCCTTGCCCTGCAATGAGTCCTGATTTTTGAGCATCAAAGCTACGGTTTAGTTGTTGGCTGAGGATATGTTGCCATTGATGTAAAAATCGATGTTCAGTCGCTGTGGTTTTAATGGTTTCAATGCCTGTTACTGCTTCCGTTAGAAAGGTCGTGGCATCGGCATCCGATTCGTATTCTGATTCCACTTTTTTTCTTATGATTGGACCAGCAATAAGCCAAAGTAAGAAATAGATAAAAAGTGAGCCGATTACTAGCCAAGTCAGAGTCTTGGCATAATGGAACATAACAGCAAGAAAGACGGTAACAAAAATGAGATCGAGCAATAACATCAACGTCGAACCGGTCAAAAACTGGCGAATTTGCGCCATTTCACGAACTCGAGCAATGATTTGTCCTGTCTGACGCTGCTTGAAATAATTGAGGGGGAGGCCGACTAAATGGCGATAAAGGCGTCCTGATAGCTCTGCATTTACTTGACTTGCGAGGTGGCCAAATACGGTATTGCGCAAGTAACTGTATGCTGGCTCTGCAATGGCAAGAGCAAGCATCGCTATGGCGAGCACATGTAAACTGGACAAGCTGCGACCGACTAGCACTTTGTCGATGACATTTTCAAACAACATCGGGCTCACCAGTGCGAATATTTGAAGGGCAATAGCATAAATAAACACATCTCGCATTTGGCTCTTTTGACGCCAAATAGAGGGGGCAAACCAGCTAAGGCCAAATTTCACTTCTTTGCTACTTAGTCTTTCATCCGCGACCAACATTACCTTGTACGTTGATGAGTGACTACTCGGACTAAGCTCACTCTGCTGCTCCAATTGAGTGGCTGGATCATATAAAAGAGAGGAACCGTCCGCTGATTTTGTGAGCACTTTCCAACTATTGTCGATTTCAATTAAAACGGGCAGTGGAAGGGTATCTAGCTCGTTCGATTTTACTTTCGTTACTTGACTTTTCAGGCCAATATAATCTGCAGCTTCCCTTATTTCCAAGTCATTTAAATTGGAATGACTGACGCCTAAAGCATGCTTGAGCTGTGTCTTGGTCGACTTTTTGTGGAAATAGTTACCCGCATAAACGACGGCGTCGATTCCGCCATTATCTTGTGTGATAGAAGCGTCCTGATTGATAGAAGCATCTTGAGTGGTAGAAACGCTATTTTCCGTTGTTGATAAGGTCATATCCATACTTACCTCTCTCTTAGCGATTCTGCTTGGTATTCACGTATTGGGCTCAGCAGGTAGTCGATAACACGACGTTTATCCGTTTTTATTTCCGCAACGACGGACATGCCTGGTGTCAACTCAATACTTTTACCGTTGATTAAGATGTTGTTATTCTTAAGCTTAACTTGGGCTGGGAAAATGAGCCCCAAGCGTTCGTCTGTAGTAGAATCACGAGAAATACTCAATAGCTCAGCTTCGATAGTACCGTAACGAGTGTATGGAAACGCATCTACTTTTACTGTCACTGGCTGTCCTGGGTAAACAAAACCTACGTCTTTATTGAGAATTTGTATTTCCGCCTGCTGTACTGCATTTTCAGGGACAATAATCATTAAATTTTGTGCTGGTTGAAGTACTGCTCCTAGCGTGTAAATACTGAGTTGCTGAACCGTACCATCGACAGGAGAACGGATGATTTCTAACTGTTCACGCTCACGAACTTTAGACAACTCCTGAGCTAAACCCCCGAGTTGCAATTTCGCTTGTTTTCTTTTTTCGAGCCATTCTCTGTGTTTTTGTGCTTTGAACCCCGTCAGCCTTTCTTCAAGACTATGGTATTGCGACTTTAGAACCTCTAATTCAGCTCGTTGTTGCGACACTTGGCGCTTAACTTCCAGTAGCTCTTTTTCTTGCTCTAGATACTCTACGTGTCCAATGACTTTTATTTGATTCAACGTTTTTCGTGCCGCGAGTCTCTGACTAATATTTTCGGTTAACTGAATTAATGCGTTGATGTCACTTTGACGAGCCGCTTGTGATGTTTTGTTGACCTGCATTTCTGCTTTGATACTTGCCAGGGTCGACTCATATTCACGTTTCTCACTCAAGAAGTTTTCATTGATCAACGCTTGTTGTTCGAGTGGTAAGGCCGAAAATAATAGGTCCTTAGAGAGTGGCAGGCCACTATTCAAAGATTGGTATCGAATTAGGTCATTAGTTTGAAATTCAGACTGAGTGATTAAACGGGTAATGTCTTGATTGATGCCTAGGGTATCAAGAGTAAGAAGCGGCGCGCCTTTTGTCACTCGTTGCCCATCTTTTACGTGAATAGAGAGAACCCGGCTCTGCTCATAAGATTGAATCACTTGTGAGCGGCCAGAGACAACGAAACGTCCGGTAGCTGTCGCTTGTATATCTAATTTCCCCCAATACGCCCAAATTAAGACGGCAACGACTCCCAAGCTGAGCGTGATGGCCGTTATGCGAGCAAATGGTGAAGGAGGACGTTGTGATAAGGCGAGGTGCGCAGGCAAAAATTCGTAATGCTTCTCAGTCGCTTGGTTTATTCTAAATTTGGCTAAGAATCGCTTGATGACACTTTTCATGCGTTTGAATCCTCTTGCTTGAGCTCTTGCTGAAGTTGCCATAATTGTTTGTACTGTTTGCCCAATGTGATTAACTGTTGATGGTTACCTTGCTCGACGATATTACCTTGGTGTAGAACGATAATTCGGTCGCAATCTCGTACGGTGGATAACCGGTGAGCGATAGTGATGACCGTACGGCCCTTCGCGATATTTGCCATATTGGATTGAATCAACGCTTGTGATTCGTCATCCAGTGCACTCGTGGCTTCATCCAGGATCATGATTTTGGGATCTGAAAGTAGAGTTCGCGCAATCGCCAGGCGTTGTCTCTGTCCGCCAGAAAGGGACTGCCCACCTTCGGCTAAGATCGTGTCATAGCCGATTGGGAGCTTCATGATAAATTCGTGAGCTCCAGAAAGTTTTGCCGCTTCGATAACCTCTTCTAAGCTAGCTTCAGGCTTCGATTGGGCAATATTTTCGCAAACACTTTTGTTAAATAGATAGTTTTCTTGCAGAACTATGCCGATTTGTTGGCGCAGTTGCTGGATGCCAATTTGATTAAGTGGTGTGTTATCAACCGTTATTAACCCTTTTTCTGGGCAGTAGAGTCGTAGCAGTAATCGAGCTAGAGTACTTTTCCCTGAGCCTGATGTTCCCACAACGCCTAATGTTTCACCTGCTTGGATATCTAGCGACAAGTTGTTCAGGGTCGGTGGGATATCTGGTTGGTAACGAAATAGGATGTTTTTGAACGAAATTGCGCCTTGTAATGCAATCGTATCGCTCCCTGTGTGCTGCTCCACAGGTAAATTAAGCATGTCTCCCAATTTTTCTAGTGCCACGCGCGTTTGAATAAATTGCCCCCATAACTCAACCATGCGTGATAAAGGTTGGGCTATATGGTTTGTCATCATATTAAAAGCGATCAGTTGTCCGATAGTCATTTCCAATGACAGTACTTCTGTTGCCCCTAACCACAGAACTCCAACACTTGTTACTTTCTGGATGAGTTGAACGACATGGTTGGATCGGTTGTTGAGTTGCTGAACCACGTACCCAGTAGAGACCATTTTTTCCGTTTGATCGTCCCAACGGCGAACAAAACGAGGCTCTACGGCTAAGCTTTTTAGAGTTTCACTGCCAGCCACTGTCTCTGTGAGAAAAGAGGTATTTGCAGCGGCGTGCGTAAATTGCTCTTCTACCGCCGCTTGCATTCGAGGTGTAAGCCACCAAGCGAGCAATACGTAAAGAGGGATGGTTGCAATAAATAGCCATGTGAGAGGAGGTGAAAGCAAACTCATTACATAGAGAAAGACAAACATGAACAAGAACTCGACCGTTAAAGTAAACATCGAGCCTGTTAAGAATTCTCGTACAGTATCAAGCTCGCGCACGCGAGTTACGATAGCGCCTACTTGACGTGTTTTGAAGAACATCAAAGGAAGGCCAAACAAGTGCTTTACTAACTTAAGTCCTAATTGAATATCAATTCTATTGGCTGTGTGCGCATATTGATATTCGCGTAAGCCGCGAAGTAGAACCTCTACAATGCCAGTGATCACAAGCCCTATCACAAGCACATCAAGGGTTGACCAAGCTTGATGTACAAGCACTTTATCCATCAC